>JALYGL010000075.1 GCA_030777125.1 Actinomycetota bacterium | reverse complement strand
GCCCGCTTCACCATGTCGGCCAGGGTGAAGGAGTCGAGATGCTGGCGCATGTGCTCGCCCACGTCGGCCCACACCGACAGCAGGACGCACTGGCCCTCGTGGTCGCAGGCCCCGTTCTGGTGCGGCTCGCCGAAGTCGCCGGCCACGATGGGCCCGTCGACCGCGCTGACGATCTGGCTCAGGGTGATGGCCGACGGCTGGCGGGCCAGGACGTAGCCCCCGCCCACGCCCCGCTTCGACCGGACCAGGCCGGCGCCCTTGAGGGCGAGGAGGATCTGTTCCAGGTACGGCTGGGGGAGCCCGGTGCGCTCGGCGATGTCGCGGACAGAGGTGGGGCCGGCCTCGTCGTGGAGGGCGAGCGACAGCAACGCCCGGCTGGCGTAGTCGCCTCTCGTCGACACCTTCACGCCCTCCATCCTACGGCGTAGGGTGGCCGAACCATGGATGTCCCGGCGGCGCCCGTCCTCCCGGACTACGGGGGCGCCTGCCTCGACCGGGTGGTCCCGGCCATCCTCGACCGGGCCGGCGGAGTTCCCGACTGGTTCCCGGCCGGCGTGGCCGGTGCGGCCCAGGTCGTGCTGCTCGTACTCGACGGACTCGGGTGGGAACAGCTCCGTGAGCGGGCCGGGTTGGCGCCCAACCTGTCCTCGATGGCCGGCGGGCCCATCACCACCGTGGCCCCGTCGACCACCGCCACCGCCCTCACGTCGCTCACCACCGGAGCCCCGCCGGCCCGCCATGGCGTGGTGGGCTACCGGGTGCGCCTCGACGACGACGAGGTCCTCAACGTGTTGCGCTGGAAGACGGGCGAGGGCGACGCCCGCCAGCGGGTGCCGCCCCGGCGGTTCCAGTCCCTGGAGCCGTTCTCGGGGACGAAGCCGGCCGTCGTCACCAAGGCCGAGTTCCACGACTCCGGGTTCACCGGCGCCCACCTGGCCGGTGCCCGCATCCACGGCTGGCGGATGCCGTCGACCCTGGCCCACATGGTGGCCGAGCTGCTGGCCGCGGGAGAGCGCTTCGTCTACGCCTACTACCCGGGGGTGGACACCGTGGCCCATCAGCTCGGTCTGGGTGGGGCCTACGACGCCGAGGTGGTGGCCGTCGACGGGATGGTGGGCGACGTGCTCGCCGCACTACCCGCAGGGGCGGCGCTGATGGTGGTGTCCGATCACGGCCAGGTCGACGTGGGCGACGCCGTGGTGGGCGTCCACCCGGAGGTCATGGACTGCACCCGGCTCCTCTCCGGCGAGGGGCGGTTCCGGTGGCTCCACGCCCGGCCCGGGATGCTGGACCGGCTCGAGGCGTCCGCCGACCGCCGGCACGGGGACGACGCCTGGGTGCGAACCCGGGCCGCGGCGGAGGCCGAGGGTTGGTTCGGAGGGCAGCTCGACCGCGACTTCGGCTCCCGGCTGGGCGACGTGGTGCTGGCCGCTCGCCGCCCGGTGGCGTTCCTCGACCCGGCCGACATGGGCGAGGTCACCATGTGCAGCCGCCACGGGTCGCTCACCGCCGGGGAGATGTTGGTGCCGCTGCTGGGTGCCCGGGCCTGATCGGGGGAAGGAGTCCGGGCATGTCGAACCAGTCGAACGTGGACGACGGCGAGCAGCCGCTGGTGGTGGCGTCGCTGCCGGAGCCGGCCGAGGCGGGAGCGCCGGCCGGGGGGGAGACCATCGAGTCCCCGGCCAAGGTCCTGCGCATCGGGTCCATGACCAAGGAGCTGTTGGAGGAGGTGCGCCGGGCGCCGCTCGACGAGGCCGGCCGCGGCCGTTTGCGGGAGATCTACGAGACGTCCGTGCGCGAGCTGGCCGAGTGCATCTCGGACGACCTTCGCGACGAGCTGGCCCGGCTGACGTCCCCGTTCGAGTCCTCGGCGCCGAGCGACGCCGAGCTGCGGGTGGCCCAGGCCCAGCTGGTGGGATGGCTGGAGGGCCTCTTCCACGGCATCCAGGCGGCCATGTTCTCCCAGCAGGTGGCGGCGCGGGCCCAGATGGAGGAGATGCGCCGCCGCGGCCTTCCCGCCGCCCCGGGGCCCGAGATCGCCCGGCCGGGCAACTACCTGTAAGCCGCGACCTCAGGCGGGCATCCGTGCCCGCTGGGTGCCGGGACGCAGCTCCCGGTCGGAGTAGGGGAAGGGGTCGGGCTCGGCGGAGGTGACGGTGAAGTGGTCCGTGAGCCACCCCAGCAGCCCCATCAGCGCGCCGTCGCCCAGCGGCCGGGGGAAATCCATCCAATGGGCGCCCACCGCTCCCAGCGAGAAGTAGATGAGCGGGGACGCCAGCCAGTTGGGCAGGAAGTGCCGGATGGTGTGCGTCAGCGGCGGCAGGCTGTCGTCGCGCTTTGTGATGCTGACCGGCTCGGGCACGAGGAACCCGACCACCGCGGCCCCGACCCACACTGGGAACGGGACGAAGAACGCGGACACGATCAGGGCCGGCGACACCACCACCCACATGAGGTGAGCCCAGCCCAACGGGCGGAGTCTCCCGCGACCCTCGCCCCCCAGGCCCCCATCCGATAAAATGACAGCCCTGTAACTCTTCCACAGGGTGTGGAAACCGGGAGCCAGAGCGAGCCGGGGACGGGAGAGGAGGGCGCCGAGTGGGGGACAGCTTCGTCCACCTCCACCTGCACACCGAGTTCTCCATGCTCGACGGGGCGGCCCGCATCGACGAGGTCATCGCCGCCGCGGCCGC
>JALYGL010000074.1 GCA_030777125.1 Actinomycetota bacterium | reverse complement strand
CGGTGACGACGACCCGCTCGGGCCCGAGCGGCCCCCCGAACGGGGAGCAGGGCCGGGGGCCGGGCGTCGACAGGGGCGGCGGAAGGGGCCAGCCGCATCGGTCGTCGACCAGCGGGCGGCGACCGTCGAGCAGGGCCCGGGTCACCGCGGCCACGTCGCCAGAGGCCGCCCACCCCGGGAGCTGGTCGAGGGCGGGGACACCCGTGGCGTCGGTGGCGGTGGTGACGACCGGGGTTGCCCCGAGGGCGCCGGCCACGCTGACCGCCAGCCGGTTGGCGCCTCCGGCGTGCCCGCCACACAGGGCGACGGCGAACCTCCCGGCCTCGTCCACGCACACCACTGCGGGGTCGGTGCGCTTGTCGCCCAGCAGCGGGGCCACGATCCGCACCGCCGCGCCGGTGGCCAGGAACAGCACGAAGGCGTCGACGCCGGCCCACGTCTCGGGCACGATCTCGGCCGCCCCCCCGTGGCGGTGCTCGTACCCCAGTTGCCCGGCCAGGGCCCGGCCCGCCTCGGTGACGGAGACGGACAGGACCCTCACGACCGTCCCCCCCACGCGATGAACACCGGGTTCCCCGCGGCCAGGCGGACGCCGCCGTCGGCCAGCGCCACGCCCCGGTTGACGGCCACCTCGACGACGTTGCCGAGCCGGCCGAAGGCCATGGCGGCGCGGTCGAGGGCGGCATAGGTGGCCACGACCACGCCGCCGGGGCGGAGCCGGGCCAGCACGGCGTCGAGCACGTCGGTCCGGCCACCGCCCACGAACGCCCGGTCCGGGTCCGGCAGGCCGGCCAGGGCCGCCGGAGCCGCACCCTGCGTCACCTCGACGGCCACCTGGTGGCGGGCGGCGTTGTCGCGTAGGCGCGCCACCTGGTCGGGGTCGCGCTCGACGGCGACGACGCGCAGCGCCGGCGCCAGCCGGGCGCACTCGACGGCCACGCTGCCGCTCCCGGCCCCGACGTCCCACAGGACGCCCGCCGGCGGGAGGGCCAGCTTGCCCAGGGCCACGGCCCGCACCTCGGCTTTGGTGATCATCCCTTGGCGGTGGGCGAACTCGGTCTCGGCCAGCCCCCACGCCAGGACGGGCCGGGCCGACACCTCGCGGTCGACCAGGACCACCACCGACAGGGGATCCCACGATCCCGAGGCCAGGCCGTCGAGGTCGACCACACGGACCTGCTCCTCCGACGACCCGAGCCGGCTGCACACGGCCACCCGCCGGTGACGGGCGCCCAGGGCCAGCAACTCGCGGCCGAGGGCCTCGGGGGGCGAGTCCGGCGACGTCAGCACCGCCGCCTTGGGGGCCGCCGCCACCCGGCGGGCGGCGTCGGGCAGGGGCCGGCCGTGGGCGGACACCACCACGGCGTCGTCCCACGGGAGGCCCAGCCGGGCGAAGGCCAGCGACACCGAGGACGGGCCCGGGTGGACGGTGAGGGAGCGCGACCCGAAGCGCTCGGTCAGGGCGCGCACGATGCCGAAGAACCCGGGGTCGCCGGACGCCAGCAGGCACACCCGGCCCGGCTCCGCGCCCACCGCGTCCAGCACCGCGGCCACGTCGCCCTCGATCACCATCCGGCGGGCGCCGGAGGGCGCGAAGGCGTCGAGGTGGCGGCGGCCGCCCACCACCAGGTCGGCTCCCTCCAAGGCCCTGGCCGCCTCCTTGGCCAGGGTGTCTCCGGCGACGCCGATCACGGCCAGCGGCGGTCTGCCGATCACCGCCACATGATCAGGCACGGGCGACCACCGTCTCGCCGTCGAAGTCCACCATGACCACCTCGGCGTCGACGGCCCCGCCGGTGTGGGCCGCGCACGCGGCCCGGGCCTGCCGGCACAGACGGGCCAGAGGCTCGACCGCCCCGTGGGCCATGCACGTCTCGAAGAAGTGGCGGGCGGTGGCGGTCTCGGTGGCGGCCCGGACCACGGCCTCGGGCGCCCGCCCCGTGCGGGCCGCCGCCGCCAGCAGGTCGCCGTCGACCTTCGAGCGGCGGAAGTGGGTCATCATCACGCCGCCGGCCAGCTTGGTGATCTTGCCGGCCATGGCCACCACCACGGCCCGGTGGATGCCGGCCGCAGCCGCCCGGCGCAGGGCCACCCCCGTGTAGTCGCCCACCTCCACGAAGCACACCGGGGGCAGGTCGGGGTGCAGTCGCATGGCCGCCTTCTCGGACCGGCTCCCGGTGGCCAGCACGACCATGGTCTCGCCCTGGGCGCCGGCCACGTCGATCTGCTGGACGACCGACGCCCGGTAGGCGGCCGTGGAGAACGGTCGCACGATGCCGGTGGTGCCGAGGATGGAGATGCCGCCGACGATGCCCAGGCGGTCGTTCGACGTCCGTGCCGCCATCTCGAGGCCTCCGGGGACGGAGAAGGTGACCGTGAGGGGCTGGTCGACGACCTCGGCGAGGGCGGCCAGGATCATGCGCCGGGGGACAGGGTTGATCGCCGGCGTCCCGACCGGCAGCCCCAGGCCCGGCCTGGTCACCATCCCGACCCCGGGCCCGGCGAGCAGGGTGGTGGTCGCCCGCCCATCGCCGGCGGGCTCGACACGGGCCGTCATGCGGGCGCCGTCGGTGCAGTCGGGGTCGTCGCCCGCATCCTTCACCACCATGCACTCGGCCGGCGACGTACCGCCGGCCTCGACCGGGAACCGCACCCGCGCCCCACCGGGGAGGCCGACCTCCACCTCGGCCGGCGCCACGCCCGTCACCAGCCCGGTGGCGGCGGCCTTGGCCGCGGCGCTGGCGCAGGTGCCCGTGGTCCATCCCGTCCGCAGCGTCATGTCGGCTGCGTGCCCGAACGCCATGCCGGCTGCGTGCCCGAACGCCATGCCGGCTGCGTGCCCGAACGCCATGCCGGCCTCCCGGTCGTCGTGCCCGGGCGCGACCGGCGCCGGAACCGGTGGGCGAACCCGGGGGAGTAGAGGTGGCTGCGCCGGGCCGGACCGGCCAGGGCCGGCCCCACCAGCACCAGCACGGTGGTGCGCGCCCCGGTCGCGGCCAGGTCGGCCGCCATCCGGCCGACGGTCGTGGGGACGACCTGCTCGTCGGGCCACGACGCCCGCACCACCAGCGCCGCGGGGGTGTCCGGTGTGTACGCGCTGCCCGGTGCCAGCAGCTCGGCCTGGAGCTCCTGGGGCCGGGCCGCGGACAGGAACACGGCCAGCGTCGACCCGTGGGCGGCGAACGAGGCCACCGACTCCGACGCGGGCATCGACGCCGCGGTACGGCCGGCCAGGCGGGTCAGCACCACGCTCTGGGCCACGCCGGGGGAGGTCAGTTCCCTGCCGAGGGCGGCCGCCGCGGCGGCCAGCGAGCTGACGCCGGGCACGATCTCGAACTCCCGCCCCTCCGCGACGCACCAGTCGATCTGCTCCTGGATGGCCCCGTACACCGACGGGTCGCCGGAGTGGAGGCGCACGACGGCCGCGTCCGGCCCGGCCGCGGCGTAGACGGCCAGGACGTCCTCGAGGGTCATGGCCGCCGAGTCGTGGACCACCGCCGCCGGCGCGGCGTGGGTCAGCACGGCTTCGGGGACCAACGACGACGCCCACACCACCACGTCGGCCTCGGCCAGCCGGTCGCGGCCGCGGAGGGTGAGGAGGTCGGCGGCTCCGGGACCGGCGCCCACGAAGGAGATCACCCGGCGGCTCCGTCCCGCGCCGATGGGGGGACGATCACCGTGGCCAGGTAGGCGGCCGGGCCGGTGGACGCGTCGGCCACGGGCGCCACCCGCTCACCGGGCAGTCCCAGGAGCTCGCCGACCACGGCCCCGGAGAGGCGGCCGGCCGCGGCCAGGCGGGCGGCCAGGGCGGGGAGGTGGCGGCCGCCCTTGTAGACGACGACGGCGACGTCGGGGTCGTCCACCGTGCCGTCGAGGACCTGGGTCCCGTCGAGGGCGGTGACGAGGGCCAGCCGTTCGGCGCCGCACACGACGGGCGTGCCGGACCTGGACGCCAGCTCCTGGAAGGCCATGATCCCCGGAACGGTGGCCACGACCGTCTCCGGGCGCAGGCTCCGCACCGCGACGGCGAGGGCGGAGAACGTGCTGTAGACGTTCGGGTCGCCCAGGGTGACGAAGGCCACGTCGGTGCCCCCGTCGAGACAGGCGACCACTCGGGCCGCGGCCCGCTCGTAGCCGTCGCCGGCCCGGGCCATGTCGAACACCACCCGCTCCACCTCCACGTCGGGGCAGGCCTGGCGGACGATGGCCTCGGCCCGGCCGACGGCGTCGACGGCCACCGACGGGGCCAGCACGTGGCCGGCCTGGCGCAGCACCCGCACGGCGCGGGCGGTGAGCAGCTCGGGGTCGCCCGGACCCACTCCCACGCCCGTGAGGACGGTCAAAGCTGCCTCTTCGCGACGGGACCGACGGTTGGCCGCGGCCGGTGCCTGGCTCCCGGATCCACGCCCACGGGCTCCCCGGTCACAGTTCGCCCCGCCCACAGGAGCGGGACGGCGCCGGACTCACACCGGCTGGCCGTGCACCACGGCGCCCGAGAACCTACCCGGTCCGCCCCGGCCCGGCCAGGGCCGAGATCCGGCGGCCGGAGGTCAGCCGTCCACGTCGGTGACCGACGTGGCGATGCGGCGGGCGTCGTCGAGGCGGTCCTCGACCACGAACAGCCGGACACCCCAGTCGCCGGCGAACAGCCAGCGGCTGATGGCGCCGGCCTGCTTGTGCCACCACCCGATGCCGGCGTCCTCCAGCCGCTCGGCGATGGCGTTGGCCTGCTCCACCGTGTACTGGCCGAGATAGACGGTCGCCACGGCCACGTCCTCACTGTCGCGCGCCCACACTGGTGACGATGCCCGCTCCCGCACCGACCGGCCTCCCGGTGGAGGAGACCCTCGCCGAGCTGCGGGCGGCGCTGGCCGGGGCCGGCCATGCCGTGCTGCAGGCGCCTCCGGGCGCGGGCAAGACCACCGTCGTGCCGCTGCGCCTGCTGGACGAGCCGTGGCTGGGCGGCAGCCGCATCGTGGTGCTGGAGCCACGCCGGTTGGCCACCCGGGCCGCGGCCCGGCGCATGGCCGCCCTGCTGGGCGAGGACGTGGGCGGGACCGCCGGCTTCCGCACGCGCGACGAGCGCCGGGTCGGCCCGGCGACGCGGGTGGAGGTCGTGACCGAAGGCATCCTCACCCGTCGATTGCAGCGCGATCCGTCCCTGCCCGATGTCGGTCTGGTCGTCTTCGACGAGTTCCACGAGCGGAACCTGCACGCCGACCTGGCTCTGGCCCTGGTGCTCGACGCCCGACCCGTCCTGCGGCCCGACCTGCGGCTGCTGGTCATGTCCGCCACCCTCGAGACGGAGCGCGTCGCCGGCCTCGTCGGAGGCCGGGCCGGCCCCGCTCCGGTGGTCGTCAGCGCCGGCCGGTCCCACCCGGTCGACGTCCGGTGGGCGCCGCCCCGGCCTCGCCAGCGGCTGGCCGACTCCGCCACCGCCGCGGTGCTGCG
>JALYGL010000073.1 GCA_030777125.1 Actinomycetota bacterium | reverse complement strand
GGAGGGACTCGGAGGAGTGACGTGGCCGAGTTCTGGTCAGGGAACGTCCCCTGGGTGTCCCCTAAGAAACTATCTCATGTTGCGCCGCAACAAGCGCCGGTCGCGGCTCCAGATCGCCTGACGGCGTGTCGGCTGCTCGTTCCTGACCCGCGCGAGCAGGGCCGGTCGTCTCCAGTTTGATGTCCGCATGGCCGGCGCGCACTCGCTCGCTACTTGAGATAGTCTCTATGGCGTTCCATCAAATCACTGTAACCACTGAGAGAACCTTTGCTGATCTTCTCCCGATCCTCCAACATCTCGTGGATGTCGGAGACCATTGCTCGCAGTGCGTCAGAGTCGTCTCCACCGCGGCGCTCAATTTCAGCATGCAGACTACTCAGGTCAAACGTGACCGTCAACTGGGCATGGTTCTGGGTGCCTAAAATGGATCCCTGAACGGTTCCGATAGAACCAATGCTGAACGAAGGGTCGGGGCGTCGCTCTCCGGTGATCCGTTGGGCACGCTCGTGTGCGGTCTCATACTTACAGGACTTACGCGGTGGGTTGAGTGAGGGCTGAGTAGGCGGACGCCATGAGGCGGGGCAGCGGGGTACCGTGGGGTTGTTCACACCTTCAGGACGATCGCGGGAGGCCCGCTCATGGCGTCGCGGCTGTATCGTACGACGCGGCGGCTCTACGGCCAAGTCGAAGGGGCGCTGCGGTTGGCGCAGGTGCTGCCGGCGGTCGGGGGCAACCCGACGATGTTCGGGCTGGTGGCGCTGTACGTGACCGGCCTGCTGCTGCTCGATGCGCGCCAGAGCCAGCCGCGGATCAGCGAGAAGCTGCCTGCTCGGAGCCACGATGCGCTCAATCGGTTGCTGCGGACGATGCCGCTGTCGACCCGGGCGCTGATGCGGGGCCTCGTCTGGCTGGCCCGGCGGCTGAGCAAGCGCCTGGGCACGCCCGGCTACCTGTGTGTCGACGACGTGGTGATCGGGAAGCCGTTCGCCAAGCGGCTGCCCTGGGCGGCCTGGACCTATTCGTTCGCCAAGAAGCGCAAGGTCTACGGCTGCCACATCGTGCTGCTGTCCTGGACCCGCGACCCGAGCGGCTCCTGGCGCATCCCGGTCGCCTTCCGGCTCTGGCGTCCGAAGCGGAGCTGCGCGCCCGGACGCTATCGGAAGAAGACCGAGCTGGTGGTCGAGCTGCTCCACGAGGCCGTCGCGGCCCGCTGCCCGGCCGCCTACTTGGTCGGCGATACGGCCTTCACCGGCGGCTGTGTCAGCAAGACGGCCGCGCGCCTGGGCCTGGTCGGGGTGGGGACGATCGGCCCGCGCACCACCGTCGTCTAGCGAGGGTGCCGCCAGCAGGTCCAGGCGCTGGCCCCCAGCCTGAAGCTGAAGGGGCGCCCCGCGCTGGGCGTGCGCGCGACCGCGGTGTCGGTCTATGCCCCGGCCTTGGGCCAGGTCCGGTTGGTCGTGCTCAGGAACGCGCACGGGAACTTCGAGTACCTGGTGACCAACGAGCGAGCGGCCGACCTGACGCGGCTGGTGCTGCGCAAGCGGAGCCGCTGGCGCAGCGAGACCATTTTCCGGGACACCAAGCAATCGGCCGGACTGGCAGCCTGCCAGCGGTGGGTCGATCAAGCCCTGGTGCGGCATGTCGCGCTCGTGCTCCTGACCTTCGTCGTGCTCCAGGTGCTCCGCCGCGATCCGCAAGAAACGGTGGGTGCGGTCAAAGCCCGCTGGCAGGACGAGATCCTGCGTGACGGCCAACTCCCGCCTCCGCCCCTTCGGGCCACGCCGCCCGAATTCCGTCACAAGCTCACCGCGTAAGTCCTGTTACTCAGGATGACAGATCAGTCGCCGGCGACGCCCTTTCTCGTCGGTGGTGCGCCGGACCGCGCACTTCAGCCGCGTTGTACTAGCGGCGCGGCGGCTCGAACACGAAGGTCGAGCTGGACGCGGGGTTGATGACCGACGGCTGACCGGCCGGGGTCTGCGTCCCCGCGCCGGTGGTCGACGCAGCGTCCGGACCGGCGGCCCCGGCCGTGAACCCGGGCACCGAGATCGTCATGCTCTCGTCGGTGGTGAGCGCCGACAGCGGCACCGTGGCGGAGCCGCGCGCCGAGGTTGCCGCCTCGCGGCCGGCGCGGTCGCGGTACCTGACGAACACGTTGCCCTCGTCTTGCACGACCTTGGTC
>JALYGL010000072.1 GCA_030777125.1 Actinomycetota bacterium | reverse complement strand
CTCGAGAACCTCGACCGCCTGGCCCGGGAGCTGCTGGCCGCCGACCCGGCGGCCACCGTGGGGAGCTTCGGCGGGTGGTTGCGGTCCACCCTGGGCGGCGACCACCTCCCGGCCGGCGGCGACGCGGTGGAGCTGGCCACCTTCCACGCGGCCAAGGGCCTCGAGTGGCCCGTCGTCTTCCTCGCCGGCCTCGAGCAGGGCCTGGTGCCCATCACCCACGCCGACACGCCCGTGGCCCGGGCCGAGGAGCGTCGCCTGCTCTACGTGGCCGTCACCCGGGCCCGCCAGGAGGCCCACCTGTCGTGGGCCGAGCGGCGCACCTTCGGGGCCCGCACCCTCCCCCGCTCGCCGTCTCCCTGGCTGGCCGCGCTGGAAGCCGCTGTGCGCGACCTGGGCGAGGGCGGGTCGGGCGCCGACTGGCGCCGGTTCCTCGACGAGGGCCGGGCCCGCCTCGATGCTGCGCCCAGGTTCCGACGCCCGGGAGGCGGGGCCGACCCCGAGGTCCTCCAGGCGCTGCGGTCCTGGCGGGCCAGCACGGCGCGGGCGTCGGGGGTCCCCGCCTTCGTCGTCCTCCACGACACCACCCTGGCGGCGGTGGCCGAGGCCGCGCCGCACGACCGTTCCGCCCTGCTGGCCCTGCCCGGCGTCGGGGCGGTCAAGGCCGACCGCTACGGCGACGCCCTCCTGGCCGTGGTGGCATCCTGCGCCCGTTGACTTGGGCGCCGGAAGGCGCGACAACAGGTGCATGAGCGCGTACGTCTGGCCCGACGAGGCAGGGTGGCCCTATCCCGACGCCGAGCGGGAGTTGCCCGACGCCTCCGGTGAGGTCGACGACGACGCCCTGCTGCTGCGGGCCGCCCCCGCCCACCTGTTCGACCGACTGGAGCCCCTGGAGCGCCAGGTCATCGCCGCCCACTACGGGCTCGACGGCCGCGCCCCCCGCTCGATGAAGCAGCTCCATCACGAGATGGGCCTGTCGCGGGCCGAGCTGCGGGAGGCGCTGGGCGCCGGCCTGGCCAAGCTCCGCCGCAGCCTGGCCGAGTGAGGGCTCCGCTCTAGATCTCGAAATCCACGAACAGGGGGGCGTGGTCCGAGGGCAACTTGCCCTTGCGGGCGAAGCGGTCGATGAGGGCGTAGGTGGCCCTGTCGGCCAAAGCCGGCGTGGCCAGCACCAGGTCGATGCGCAGGCCCCGGTGCTGGTGGAAGTCGCCGGCCCGGTAGTCCCACCACGAGTACAGCCGGTCCTGGTCGTAGCACCGGCGGAAGACGTCGACCAGCCCCCACCGCTGGAGCGCCGTCACCGCCTCTCGTTCCTGCTCGCTCACGTGGGTCCCACCGTGCAGCTTGGTCGGGTCCCACACGTCGCGATCGTCAGGGGCGACGTTGAAGTCGCCGCAGATGGCCAGGGGGGCGGTCGGGTCGCAGACGCCCTCCACGTGGCGGCGAAGACGGTCCAGCCACTCCAGCTTGGCCCGGTAGTGCTCGCTTCCCACCGAGCGACCGTTGGGGACGTAGACGCTGGCCAACCGCACCCCGCCACACGTCGCCCACAGCAGGCGGGCCTCGGTGGTCTCGTCCTCGGCCTCGTCGCTGAACCCTGCGGTGACGTCCTCCAGTCCCACCCGGCTCAAGATGGCGACTCCGTTCCACTGGCCCCGGCCGCAGTGGGCGGACTCGTACCCGAGGGCGGCGAAGGCCAGGGACGGGAAGGCGCTGTCGGACAGCTTCGTCTCCTGCATGCACAGCACGTCGGGGCGGGCGTACGCCAGCCACTCCTCCACGCGTGGCATGCGGACCTTCAGGGAGTTGACGTTCCAGGTGGCGATGCGCATCGCGGCTCAGCCCGTCGAGGCCGCGGCCGCCTTCTTCGCCGCCGCTCTCTTGGCGGGAACCTTCTTGGCCGGGGCCTTCTCGGCTGCCGCCTTCTTGGCGACCGTCTTCTTGGCCGCCGCCTTCTTGGCGACCGCCTTCTTGGCGACCGTCTCTTTGGCCGCCACCGTCTTGACGGCCGTCCGCTTCGCCGACGGGGTCTTCGCCGCCGGGGTCTTGACCGGTGCCTTCTTGACCGGTGCGTCCTTGACCGGTGTCTTCTTCGCCGCCGTCTTCGCCGCCGTCTTCTTGGCCGGGGCCTTCTCGACCTCCACATTGCTGGCCGCCACGACGGGTTCGGCCCCCGTCTTCTTGGTCGGGGCCGTCTTCCGGGCGGCCGCCTTCTTGACCGCGGTCTTCTTCACGGTCGCCGTCTCGACCGGCGGCGTGTCGACCGCGGCCGGCTCCACCGTTGCCGCCGCCTTCCGAGTCGTCCTTCTCCGGGCCGGCGTAGGGGCGAGGAGCTCGGCGGCCGATGGCACGGTGGCTCCGACCGGCTCGGCTCGCGCCGGGGACGGCGCCTTCCTCGCCGGAGTCCTCCGGCCCCTCTTCGCCGGGACTGAGCCGGCGTCTTCGGCTGCGGTCACGGTGACGGGCGCCTCCGTCGGCGCCTCCGCGCCCGATCCCACGCCGTCGAGAGGAGCGGGGGCCGCCTTGGCGGTGCGGCGGTGCCGAGACGGCTGGGCGGCGACGTCGATCTCGGCCTCCACCGTCTCCTCGGTGGGCGCGCCGGCCACCTTGGCCAGGCCGGGGAGGGCCAGCTCGATCCCACGCCGAGGGGCATCGAGCGCCTGGACGACGAACGTCCGGGTCTCGCCCCGCTTGAGCACCTCCTTGGCGCTGCGGGGCGCCGGGTCGCCGAGCCCGACCACCGGCGCGTAGCACCGGGCGCCGTCGGCGACCACGAAGGCCCCGTGGGAGGTGAAGCTGTCGACCGTGCCCTCCACCTCGGTGCCCAGGTGGTGCTCGGCGATGAAGGTGATGAACGGGAGCGGGTCGTTCACCGCCTCGGGCGCAGCCGAGGCGGCGGTACGGGCCCGGCGCCGGCCGCTGCGGCGCGACGTCCGGGGCTCCTCGACCGACACCGCTTCGGCCGTGGCCTCGGCGATGGCCTGGGCCACCGGCTCGGCCTGCACCGCCCGCCGCTTCGTCCTGGCGTCGCGCACCGACACCCGGCTCTTCGGACCCCGGACCGGGCTGCGGGGCGTGAAGATCCAGCCCACGCCGGGCACCGGCTTGCCGCCCACCAGCCGCCCCTCGTCGAACAGCCACGGGTACTCGCCGTGGAACTCCTGGAACGAGTCGTTGGACAGCACCACCGCGTCGGTGCGGTCGGCGATGCGCAGGAGGAAGCCGTCGCCCCGTCCGATGGCCCCGGCCGGGGGCGACACCACCTCGCCGGCGTTCTCGGCCTCCTCGAACATCGCCCGCTCGGACTCGTCGATGCGGTAGCTGAAGGAGGCGTCGACCACGACCAGGACGTCGTCGTCGGGCCACTCCGCCTTGTAGGCCCGGACCGCTTCGTCCAGCTGCTGAAGGCTCGGCAACGACCGGCCCTCGGTGGCCAGGTTTGATCCGTCGACGACGACGTGGCGCGGCGGCATTTCCCGGTTAATGCCCCGTCCGGGAAGGGTCGCCCGGTTTCTCGCCCGTTCTCACGGAGATGGCAGGGGCAAACACCGCTTCTCGGTGACTACACGGGTGAGATGGGCGGGCGAGAAACAGGGCGAACCTTTCTTGACGGGGCATTAGTCAACCAGTTCCGGCCGCCCGGCATGGTGATCCGGCCGCTACAGCCCCTGGAAGGTCTGGTCGAGCAGGGCCTGCTGCTCGCGTTGGTGGACCGTCTGGCTCCCGGTGGCCGGGCTGGCCGACGCCGGCCGGCTGACGTGGCGGAGGCGGAACGAGTCGCGCAGGATGCGGTGCAGACGGTTGTGGACGAAGTTCCACGCGCCCATGTTCTCGGGCTCCTCCTGGAGCCAGACCACCTCGTCGGCGGAGCCGTACCGGCCCAGGGCGTCGAGGACCAGCAGCTCCGGCCACGGGTGGAGCTGCTCGACGCGGACCACGGCGACGGGGAGCTGGTGCCGGTCGCGCCAGGCCATGGCGTCGTAGGCCACCTTGCCTGAGGCGAGCACGACCCGGCGGACAGTGGACGGGTCGTCGACCGACGTGTCGTCGAGCACCTCGCGGAACCGCCCCGACACCAGCTCCTCGACGGGCGACCGCGACTGGCGGGCCCGCAGGAGGGATTTCGGGGTGAGCACCACGAGGGGCCGGCGCAGGTGCCGGCGGACCTGGCGGCGCAGGAGGTGGAAGTACTGGGCCGCGGTGGTGGCGTTGGCCAGCTGCAGGTTGTTGCCCGCGCACAGGGTGAGGAACCGCTCGGGGCGGGCCGAGGAGTGCTCCGGCCCCTGACCCTCGTAGCCGTGGGGCATCAGCAGCACCAGCCCGGACGACTGGCCCCACTTGGCCTGGGCCGACGCCAGGAACTGGTCGATCACCACCTGGGCCCCGTTGCCGAAGTCGCCGAACTGGGCCTCCCACGCCACCAGGGCGTCGACGTGCACGGTGGAGTAGCCGTACTCGAACCCGAGGGCGGCGTACTCCGACAGCATGGAGTCGTAGACCCAGAACTTGGCCTGCCCGGCCTGCGTGGCCTGAA
>JALYGL010000071.1 GCA_030777125.1 Actinomycetota bacterium | reverse complement strand
GCGAGAGGCCCAGCTCCTCGCCGTAGATGGCCCGCAGGGCGTCGGCCGGCTTGAACGTGCCGTCGTCGTTCGCCGCCTGCTTCCAGGGCTTGCTCTTGGCCGTGGGGATGTGGCCGCCCCGCAGCGCCCCCTCCTGGGGGTAGTCGGGCATGTGCAGCAGCTCGCCCGAGTACTCGCCCGGCGAGCGCACGTCGACCAGCTTGCCCTTGCCGATGTGCTCCTGGACCTGCTCCCGATAGGCGCGGATGGGGGCGTCGTTGCGCTCCACCACCGGGTACTCGGCCGGCTCCCGCTTGGGCACGTCGGTGGTGGTGGGCCGGCCCTCCTCCATCCACTTCATCCGACCGCCGTTGAGCAGGCGGGCGTCGGGGTGCCCGAAGAGCTTGAAGACCCACAGGGCGTACGCCGCCCACCAGTTGAAGTTGTCGCCGTATAACACGACCGTGGTGTCGCGGCCGATGCCGTTGCGGGAGCAGAGCTCCGAGAAGCCCTTCCCGTCGAGGTAGTCGCGAGTGGTCTGGTCGTTGAGGTCGAGGTGCCAGTCGACCTTGATCGCCCCCGGGATGTGGCCGGTGTCGTAGAGCAGGACGTCCTCGTCGGACTCGATGATGACCAGGTCGGGATCCTCGAGGTGCTCGGCCAGCCACCCGGTGGTGACCAGCATCTCCGGGTGGGCGTACTGCTGGAGCTCGGGCGCGGGATCGGCTTCGACGGGCATGGGTCGGCCTCCTTGGTCGGGGTCCGGTCGGGGTCAGGTCGGGGTTCGCTCGCTTCTCGACCTCCCAACGTAGTGCAAAAGCCGACCAATGTGGTCGAGAATGAGCGGAGGTGGGAACATGGACGCCATGAGCACCACCCCCCAGCTGCAGCGCATCGTCGACCTCTTCGCCGGCGCCCCCAAGGACCTTCGCCTCCAGGCCCTGCTGGAGTACTCGAGGAAGGTGGGGCCCCTGCCCCCCGACCTCCAGGGCCACCGCGACCTCATGGAGCAGGTGCCCGAGTGCCAGACGCCGTTCTTCCTGGCCACCCGGATCGACGACGACGACCGGGTGCAGCTGCACTTCGACGTGCCCGCCGAGGCACCGACCACCCGGGGCTTCGCCGGCATCCTGTCCGCCGGGCTCAACGGGGCCAAGGCCTCGGAGGTGCTCGACACCCCTGACGACTTCTACACCAGGATGGGCCTGGCCGAGGTGCTGTCGTCGCTGCGCCTGCGGGGCATGGGCGCCATCCTGGCCCGCATGAAGCGCCAGGTTCGCCAGCAGGCCGAGCGCAAGGCGGCCGGCGCGGCCAGCTGACCCGCCTCCCCGATGTGACCTCGGGAGTGATCGCTCCTAGAATGAGCGCTCATGCGGATGCGAGTGGAGGAGCTGGCCCTCGCCGCCGAGACGTCGGTCGACACCATCCGCTTCTACCAGAAGCAGCGGCTGCTGCCGCCGCCGGGCCGGGACGGGCGGCTGGCCTGGTACGGCGAGGACCACCTGGAGCGCATCGCCCGGGTCAAGGAGCTCCAGCGCCGGGGGTTCACCCTGGCCGTGATCCGGCGCTTCCTCTCCGGCGAGCTCGACCCCGCTGACGAGCGGCTGGCCGCGGCGGTGGCCCAGGCCGGCGCCGACGGCGACTCAGGCCCGGAGGAGCTGTTCGACCTGGCCGAGCTGGCCGCCCGGGCCCGGGTGCCGGCGCCCCTGCTGGAGTCGCTGGTGCGCGAGGGGTTGCTGGTGCCCCATCGCCACGAGGGGCGGGAGTGCTTCACGCCCGCCGACGTCGACATGGTGGTGGGGGGGCTGCGGCTGCTGGAGGCGGGGCTGCCCATGCCGGAGCTGTTCGCCCTGGCCCGCCGCCACTCGGAGATGACCCGCCAGGTGGCCACCGAGGCGGTCGAGCTGTTCGACACGTACGTGCGCAAGCCGCTGCGAGCCGCCGACCTGCCGGAGGCGGAGAAGGCCGAGCGCATGGTCGACGCCTTCCGCCTGCTCATGCCCGCGGTGACCGGACTGGTCGCCCAGCACTTCCGCCGCATCCTCCTGCAGGTGGCCCAGGAGCACCTGGAGGCGGTGGGCGAGCCGGCGGAGATCGCCGCCGCCCGTTCGGAGGACGGTTGGAGCCAGCCCTCCGAGCTCGGCAGCGGCCCGGTGAGGGTCCGGTGAGCCCGCTGCCCCAGGGCGCGGCCAAGGTGCGGGCCGTCGACGCCATGTTCGACGCCATCGCCCCCCGCTACGACCTCCTCAACCGCGTCCTCACCTTCGGCCTCGACGTGGGATGGCGCCGGCGCACGGTGCGGTCACTCGACCTCCCGGCCGGCTCGCGGGTGCTCGACCTGGCCTGTGGCACCGGCGACCTGTGCCGGGTGCTGACCGCGGCCGGGTACCGCACCGTCGGCGTGGACCGGTCGGCCGGCATGCTGGCCGCGGCCCGCACCGACGCCCCGCTGGTGCGGGGCGACTGCCTCGACCTCCCGGTGCCGGACGGGGCCGTCGACGGGGTCGTCTGCGGGTTCGCCCTGCGCAACTTCCTGTCGCTGAACCCCTTCCTGGCCGAGTGCGCCCGGGTCCTGCGGCCCGGAGGCCGGGTCGCCCTGCTGGAGGTGTCGGCGCCGGAGAACCCGGTCCTGCGGGCCGGGCACGGCTTGTACTTCGGACGGGTGGTGCCCTTCGTCGGCGGCCTCCTTTCCGACCGCGACGCCTACCGCTACCTCCCCGACTCGGTCGCCTACCTCCCCCCGGGGCCGCGGCTGGTCGCCATGCTGGCCGAGGCCGGGTTCTCCGAGGCCCGGCGCCGGCCGCTCACCACCGGCATCGCCCAGCTGCTGACCGGGACGCGCCGGTGACCGCCCTCTCCAGCGCCCTCTCCACCGACCTGACCAGCCGGACCCGGCTGGTGCAAGGGCCCGAGCGGCCCCTTGAGCGGGAGGTCGGGCCCGAGGACCCGTTGGGCGGGTTCGAGCCCGACGGGTTCGCGTGGGTGCGCCACGGCGCCGGGCTGTCCACCGCCGGCGTGGCCGCCCGGCTGCGGGTGAGCCTCGACGACGCCCCCGAGCAGGTGGCCGCCGTGCTGGCCGGCATCCGCAGCGACGACCCCCTCGGACTGCCCGGCACCGGGCCCATCGTGGTCGGAGCCCTCCCCTTCGCTCCCGGGCGGACCGCCGAGCTCGTCGTCCCCGCGGTGGTGACCGGCCGCACCCGCGACGGGCAGGCGTGGGTCACCGAGACGGGCCCGGCGATCCGTCCACCCCGGGAGGTCGTGGCGGCGGATGGGGAGCCGTCGCGGTTCTCGGTCGAGCCCACCGCCGGTCGGGCCGAATGGACGGCGGCGGTGGAGCTGGCCCTGGCCCGCATCGCCCAGGGGCCGCTGGAGAAGGTGGTGCTGGCCCGCGAGGTCCTGGTGGAGGGCGACCGCCCCTTCGACGTCGCCGCGGTGGTCGACCGGCTGCGCGCCGTCCACCGCTCGAGCTTCACCTACGCCTTCGGCGGCTTCGTCGGCGCCAGCCCCGAGCTGCTGGTGCGCCGCCGAGGCGACCGGGTCATCTCCCAGCCCATGGCCGGCACCGTGGCGCGGGGGCAGACGGTCGAGGACGACCGGCGCCTGGCCTCGGCGCTGGCGTCGTCGGCCAAGGACATGGACGAGCACCGCCTCGTCGTCGATGCCATCGTCGCCGCGCTGGGGCCGGTGTGCCGGAGCGTCTCCGCCGGCGAGGGGCCCGACGTCGTCCGCCTGGCCACCGTGTCGCACCTGGCCACCACCGTGACCGGCAGGATCCTCCCCGGCGCCGACCGCTCCGCCCTCGACGTGGCCCGCCTGCTGCACCCGACGCCGGCGGTGGGCGGGCTCCCCAGCCGGGAGGCGCTGGCGACGATCGCCGAGTTGGAGAGCTTCGACCGCGGCCTCTACGCCGGGCCGGTGGGCTGGCAGGACTCCCGGGGCGACGGCGAGTGGGCGGTCGCCCTGCGCGGCGCCACCATCGACGGGTCCTGCGCCCGCCTGGTCGCCGGCGCCGGCATCGTGGCCGGGTCCGACCCCGACGCCGAGTGGGCCGAGACGCAGGCCAAGTTCGAGCCCATGCTCCAGGCCCTGGTGCGGCCGTGAGGACGGCGTGGGCCGGGCCGGGCCCGCCGTCCCGAGCGGAGATCGACCAGCGGTTCAGGGCCGAAGGGCTGTCGCCCTCGAGTTGGGGCAACTCGCCGGGGGACACGTACGGAACCCACTCGCACGGCTACCACAAGGTCCTGTACTGCGTGTCGGGCAGCATCGTCTTCCACATGAGCGACGGCGACGTGGCCCTGACGCCGGGCGACCGCCTCGACGTGCCACCGGGCACGGACCACGCCGCGACCGTCGGTCCGGAGGGGGTGGAGTGCATGGAGGCGAAGAAGTGATCGTCCCCGACCCGATCGACGACTACGCCGCCGCCCACAGCACGCCGCCGCCCCGGCTGCTGGAGAAGATCGCCAACGAGACGCGCACGTCGATGTCCGACCACGGGATGATGGTCGGGCCGCTCGAGGGCCGGCTGCTGGAGTTCCTCGTCCACCTCTCCGGCGCCCGCCGCGTCCTGGAGATCGGCACCTTCACCGGCTACTCGGCCCTCTCCATGGCCGCCGCCCTGCCCCCGGACGGCACCCTCGTCACCTGCGAGATCGACCCCCACACGGCGGCCATGGCCCGCCGCCACTTCGCCGCCAGCCCGTGGGCCGACCGCATCCGGCTCAAGGTCGGCCCGGCCCTGGACACCCTCGCCGGCCTCGAGGGCCCCTTCGACCTGGTCTTCGTCGACGCCGACAAGGAGAACTACCGCAACTACTACGAGGCCGTGCTGCCGCTGCTGGCCGACGGCGGGGTGATCGCGGTCGACAACGTGCTCTGGAGCGGGCGGGTGCTCGACGAGGCCGACGACAGCCCGGCCACGCGGGCCATCGTGGAGTTCAACCACTTCGTCCGCACCGACCCCCGGGTGGTGTGCGTGATGCTGACGGTGCGCGACGGGGTGACGCTCATCCGCCGCGCCGGCTGACGTGGCCGGCGAGCAGTTCTTCGACCTCAACGTCCAGAAGGTCCTCGACCACTGGACGGTCGCCCACGCCCTGCGCGAGCTCCTGGCCAACGCGCTCGACGAGCACCTCCTCGGCCACTGCGGCCCCCCGCAGGTCTTCCGGGGCCCGGAGGGCACCTGGCACATCCGCGACCACGGTCGTGGCCTCCGCCACGAGCACCTGGCCCAGAACGAGAGCGAGGAGAAGCTGCGGTCCGACGTGGTCATCGGCCGGTTCGGCGTCGGCCTCAAGGACGCTCTGGCCGTGCTCGACGGCAACGGCGTCCCCGTGGTGATCCACACCGGCTCGGCCGACATCACCACCGCCACCCATCCCAAGGCCGGTTTCGGGGACACGGTCACCCTCCACGCCGTCTTCGGGACCCCGTCCAAACCGGGGATGACGGGCACCGAGGTGGTGCTGACCGGAGTCGACGACGACGTGATGGCCGAGGCGAAGGGCTTCTTCCTGCACTGGAGCGCGGCCGAGGTGCTGGCTCGCACGGCCGACGGCGACGTGCTGGCCCGGGTCGAGGGAGAGCCGGCCCGGATCTACGTGCGGGGTGTCCGGGTCGCCGACGAGGACGACTTCCTGTTCTCTTACAACGTCCGCCGCCTCAACGCTCGGCTGGCCAAGGCCCTCAACCGGGAGCGGGCCAACGTCGGCCGACAGGCGTACACAGACCGCGTCAAGAGCATCCTGCTGGCGTCGACCGAGCGGGCGGTCATGTCGAGTCTGGCCGACGACCTGTCGGCGTTCGAGGCGGGCACCCAGCACACCGAGTCGACCTGGCTGGACATCGCCGTGCACGCCAGCCGGGTCCTCAACGCCACCGACGACGTGGTGTTCGTGACGCCGGCCCAGCTCTCCAAGGGAGGCCCGGCGTTCGACTACGCCCGCGACGAGGGCAAGCGCCTCGTCGTCGTCCCCACCAAAGTGGCCGACAAGCTGAAGGGGCTGACCGACCACGAGGGCCGTGAGATCCGGACCCTCGAGGTGTTCCGGCGGGAGTGGAGCGAGTCGTTCACGTTCAGCTGGGTCGCGCCCGAGGACCTCACCGCCCCCGAGCGGGCGGTCTACGAGCGCCTCGACGCCGTGTTCGGGCTGGCCGGCGTGCGGCCGCACCGGTGGCCGGTGCTCGTGTCCGAGACCATGCGCCCGGGGACCGACGGCGGCGGGTGCCAGGCGGTGGGGCTCTGGGACGCGGCCGAGCGGCGCATCGTCATCCGGCGCGACCAACTGGCCGACCTGCGCCGGTTCTGCGGGACGGTGCTGCACGAGGTCGCCCACGCGGTGAGCGGCACCGGCGACGCATCGCTGGAGTTCGAGGAGGCCCTGACCGACGTCCTGGGCCGGGTGGCCACGGCGGCGCTGCCGGGCTCCTAGCCTTCCAGCGCGTCGGCCACCGCTTGGACGGCGGCGCGATGGCGGGTCACGTTGTCGGCCCGGTCGGTCCGGACGATCACCAGCTGCACCCCGCCGGCGTCGTGGGCGGCGGCCACCGCGGGAACGACCTCGGCCGCAGTCGCCACCGGTCGGGCGGCCACGCCGTGGACGGTGGCCAGGGCGGCCAGGTCGACGCCTTGCGGGGTGCCGAACAGGTCCTCGAAAGGGCCGGGGTCCAGACCGGCCTGAGGCAGGAACGAGAAGATGCCGCCCCCGTCGTTGTCGAGCACCACGAACACGGCGTCGACGCCGCGGCGGGACGCGCCCAGGAGGCCGCCCGAGTCGTGCAGGAGGGTCAGGTCGCCGCACAGGGCGGCGACCGGCCCGTCACCGGTGGAGCCGGCCACCGCGGCCACACCGAGCACCGTGGACACGAAACCGTCGATCCCGTTCACGCCCCGGTTGGAGAGGAAGCGGAGCCCGGCGCGCGGGCGGGCGAACGCCTCCACGTCGCGCACCGGCATGCTCGAGCCCACGACCAGGGTGGCGCCGTCGGGCAGGCAGTCGACCAGGTCGCGGGCCACCCGCCCCTCGAACGGGTCGGGCCACGAGTCGAGCAGCCGGTCGAGGGCCCGGCGGGCGACGGCCTCGGCGTCGACCCATTCGGCCAGCCACTCCGACGGACCGTGGGACGGCAGCCGCTCGGCCACGGCGTCGAGCAGGAGCGTGGGGTCCGCCACCAGGCGTTCGGCCACCGCCCGCTGGGGGTCGAGCCAGGCGCCGTCGGGGTCGACCAGCACCTGGGCCACCGAGGGGTCGAGCCAGGTGCCGGCCGCCTTGCTGGTGGGCGCCGCCCCCAGGCGCACCACCAGGTCGGGGCGCAGACGAGCGGCCGTCGTGGGGGATCGCAGCAGGGCGTCGTAGGTCGACACCGCCAACCGTCCGCGGCGCACGCCCGACAGGGGGTCGGCGAGCAACGGCCAGCCGGCCGCCACCGCCAACCGCTCCACCGCCGCGGGCTCGACGTCGGCCCCCCACCCGGCCACCACTGCGCCCCGCGGCGAGGACAGGATGGCCTTGGCCAGGCGGTCGACGTCGTCGGACCGGGGCGGCGGCCGGTGGGCGAGCGACGCCACCCACGGCGCCCCACCGGGG
>JALYGL010000070.1 GCA_030777125.1 Actinomycetota bacterium | reverse complement strand
GGCACGTCCCTGCTGGGCAAGCAGCTCCTGGCCGTGGGGGCGACGCTGGTGTGGTCGTTCGTCATCACCTTCGTCCTGGCCAAGGTCCTGGACGCCACCATCGGCCTGCGGGTCAAGCCCGACGAGGAGTCGGAGGGGCTCGACGTGAGCCAGCACGCGGAGGCCGGGTACTCGTACGGCGACTTCGGCGCCATGGGAAGGGTGGGCAAGTGAAGCTGGTCACCGCCATCATCAAGCCGTTCAAGCTCGACGACGTCAAGGAGGCCCTCCGGGGCCTCGGCGTCCAGGGCATGACCGTGTCCGAGGTGCAGGGCTTCGGCCGCCAGCGCGGTCACACCGAGGTGTACCGGGGCGCCGAGTACACCGTCGACTTCGTGCCCAAGGTGCGGGTCGAGGTGGTGCTCGACGACGCCGAGGCCCAGAGGGTCGTCGACGCCATCGTGGCCGCGGCGAGGACGGACAAGATCGGCGACGGAAAGGTGTGGATGGTGACGGTCGAAAACCTCATCCGCATCCGGACCGGCGAGATGGGTCACGACGCGCTGTAGCCGCCTTCGCACCCGGAGGTCGCCCGGTCCATGAACACGCGGTACCGGGACGAGCTGGGCGGCCTCCGGGCGGACACGTCCCTTCGGGGGATGGCGTTCTGCCGGGCGTACACCGGCGCCGCCGACCGGTGGTTGCAGGAGCTGTGGGACGCGGCCTCCGGCGACGTGGGGGAGGGGGCCGCCCTCCTGGCCGTCGGTGGCTACGGGCGGGGAGAGATGTGCCCGGGCAGCGACCTCGACCTGCTTCTCGTGCAGCCCGGGCGGCGGGCCCGGCCGGACGTGTCCCGGCTGGCCGAGCGCCTCTGGTACCCGCTGTGGGACAGTGGCCTGAAGCTCGGCCACGCCGTGCGGACCGTCAAGGAGGCGCTGTCCCTGGCGGCCGACGACCTCGACAGCGCCACCGCCCTGCTCGACGCCCGGGTCGTCGCCGGCGACCCCGCAGTGGCCGCCGACCTGTCGAAGCGGGCCGCCGACCAGTGGCGGGCCCGCTCGTCGCGATGGTTGGCCACCCTGGCGGCGCGGGTGGCCGAGCGCCACGCCAGCGCTGGCGAGGTTGGCTTCCTACTGGAGCCTGATCTGAAGGAGGGCAGGGGCGGCTTGCGCGACGTCCATGCCCTGCGCTGGGCCGAGGCCGCCCGTCGCATCCTGCTCGACGACGACCAGGCCGCCCTGGCCGGCGCCCACCAGACCCTGGTGGAGGTGAGGGTCGAGCTGCAGCGGCGCACCGGCAAGGCCCTCGACCGGCTGCTGCTCCAAGACCAGGACGCGGTGGCCGAGGCCCTGGGAGACGCCGACGCCGACGTGCTCATGGGCCGGGTGGCGGCCGCCGCCCGCACCATCGCCTGGACGAGCGACGAGACCTGGCAGCGGATCCAGTCGTCGTTGCAGGGGCCCTCGGGCCGGGTGGCGGGTCGCGACCGTCCCGTGGGCCCCGGTCTGGTCGTACGGGAGGGGCTGGTGGAGCTGGCGCCGGGACAGCCGGTGGACGACCCGTCGCTGGTCCTGCGGGCGGCGGCGGCGGCGGCCGTCGCCCACACCCGGCTGGGACGGGGGACGCTCGACCACCTGGCTGCCGGGGCGCCCGGACCTGGCGACCCATGGCCCGACGACGCCCGCCGGGCCCTGGTCAGGCTGCTCGACACCGGCCGGGCCGCCATACCGGTGCTGGAGGCCCTCGACCAGAAGGGGCTACTGGTCCGCGTCCTGCCCGAGTGGGCACCGGTGCGCAGCCGCCCCCAGCGCAACGCCTATCACCGCTTCACCGTCGACCGGCACCTGTGCGAGGCGGCGGCGGAGGCCGCTGGCCGGGCGGCCAGGGTCCGCCGGCCGGACCTGCTCGTCCTGGGCGCCTGGCTACACGACATCGGCAAGGGGTACGTGCCGGAGCTGGGGCCCGACCACACCGCCGCCGGCGTCGAGGTGGTCCGGCGGGTGGCCACCCGGATGGGGTTCCCGAAGCCCGACGTCGACGTGCTGGTGGCCATGGTGGCCCACCACCTGTTGCTCCCCGACGTGGCCACCCGGCGCGACGTCGACGATCCGGCCACCGCCGCCGGGGTGGCCGAGGCGGTGGGGGACATCGAGACGCTCGAGCTGCTGCACGTGCTCACCGAGGCCGACTCGGCCGCGACCGGGCCGGCGGCGTGGAGCCAGTGGAAGGCGGGGCTGGTCGACGAGCTGGTGGCCCGGTCCCGGCGCTTGCTGGCCGGTGAGGCGCCCGAGCGCACGACCGAGTCGCCCACGCAGGCCCACCTGGCCCTGGTCGCCGCAGCCACGGCCGCCGACGACGGGATGGCCGTGGAGGGCGACGGGCGGGTCCTCACCGTCGTGGCCCGCGACCGGCCCGGCCTGTTCTGGCGGGTGGCCGGGACCCTCACCATCCACGGGCTCGACGTGCTGTCGGCCCGGGCGTGGCCGGGGGAGGGCGGGATGGCCATCGAGGACTTCCTGGTCGATCCCGTCTTCGGCGGCGAGCCGCCCTGGGAGGCGGTGGCCGCAGACCTGCGCCGGGCCGTCGCCGGCCGCCTGTCGCTCGAAGCCCGGGTGACGGAGCGGGCCCGCCGCTACCTCGGCCGCAGCGGGCCGGCGTCGGCCGCCCCGGCCCGCACGGCGGTGATCGTCGACAACGACGCCTCGGCCACGGCCACGGTGGTCGAGGTCCGGGCCCCCGACCGCATCGGCACGCTCTACCGGATCACGCGGGCCCTGGCCGATCTCGAGCTCGACATCCGCTCGGCCAAGGTGGCGACCCTGGGCCACGAGGTGGTCGACACCTTCTACGTCCTCGACGCGTCCGGTGAGCGCATCGTCGACCCCGACCACGCCCGAGAGGTGGAGCGCGCCGTCCTGGTCGAGCTGGGGCGCATCGGGTAGAACCCCGCCCATGGCGACGGTGGCGTTCTGCGGCCTGGGGCAGATGGGCGAGCCCATGGCCGCCCGGCTCCTCGACGGGCCCGATCAGCTGGTGGTGTGGAACCGCACCCCGGAGCGGGCCGGCGCCCTGGTGGAGCGGGGCGCCCGGCTGGCCCGTACGCCGGCCGAGGCCGCGACCGGCGCCGATGCGGTCATCACCATGCTCGCCACGCCGGAGGCACTGGACTCGGTCGTGTTCGGCGACGACGGGATCGCGACCGGCATGACCGACGGGACGACGTTGGTCGAGATGTCCACCGTCGGGCCCGCCGCGGTGCGAGGTCTGGTCGCGCGAGTGCCGCCCGGTGTCGACGTGCTCGACGCCCCGGTGCTCGGGAGCGTCCGCCAGGCCACCGACGGAGACCTCAAGATCTTCGTCGGTGGCGACTCGGCCGTGCTCGACCGCCACCGCCAGCTGTTGGAGCGCATGGGGCGGGTCACCCATCTGGGCCCGATCGGTGCGGGCGCGTCCATGAAGCTGGTGGCCAACTCCGTGCTCGGCGCACTGATGACAGGCCTGGCCGAGGCCCTGGCCCTGGCCGACTCCTTCGGCCTCGACCACACCGCGGTGCTCGACCTCCTGGCCGAGTCACCCATCGGGGCGACGGTGAAGAGCAAGCGGGCCAACATCGAGTCCGGCTCGTACCCGGCCAACTTCAAGCTGGCCCTGGCGGCCAAGGACATGCGCCTGGTGGAGCAGGCCGCGGCCGACGCCGGGCTGGAGCTGCGGCTGGCCCCGGTGGCCAGGTCGTGGCTGGAGTACGGCGAGCAGGCCGGCCTGGGCGACGCCGACTACTCGGCGGTGGTCGCCGCCGTGCGCGCCCGGTGACAGGATCTGGCCGTGGACCTCGACGTCGCCCGCCGGTTCGTGCGGGACCACCACCGCGCCGTCCTGGTCACGTTCCGGAAGGACGGCCGGCCCCAGACGTCGCTCGTCCTCGTCGGGGTTGACGACGCCGGCCGGCTGATGGTCAGCAGCCGGGAGCGGGCCTACAAGGTCCGCAACCTGCGGCGTGACCCGAGGGTGTCGCTGTGCGTACTGACCGACGACTTCGGGAACTGGATCCAGGTGGACGGGAGGGCCACGGTGTTGTCCCTCCCCGAGGCCATGGAACCGCTGGTGGACTACTACCGCCGTACCGCCGGCGAGCATCCCGACTGGGACGACTACCGCCGGGCCATGGCGGACCAGCAGAGGGTGCTCGTGCACGTCGACATCGAGCGCGCCGGTCCCGATCACTCCGCGTGACTCGCTAGCCTGGCCCCGTCCGATGGACGACCGACCCCGCAACCTCAAGGTCATGCTCTCGGAGGCGAAGGACACTTCCGAGCTGATGATCGACCTCGGCTACGCCGCCGTGTACTTCGGCGACGCCGCCATGGGCGAGGAGGTCGACGAGCTCGAGACCCGCCTGTCCGCCCTGGTCCACGAGATGCGGGCGGTGTGCGTGCTGGGAGCCCGTTCGCCCCGGGATGCCGACGCCATGGCCTCGGTGCTCCAGGTGGTGGGCAGCATCGAGCGGCTGGGGAACGTGGCCGTCGACATCAGCCACATCGTCACCCGCCGGGTCGGGATCCCGCGGGCCCTGGTCGCCGACCTCTCACGGGCCGAGGAGATCTCCCACCGGGTGCGCATCCGCGACGACTCGGCCATGGCCCACCGCGCCCTCGCCGACCTGGAGCTGCCGGTCGAGGTGGGGATGCGGGTGGTCGCCATCCGCCGGGAGCACGACTGGATCACCGACGTCGACGGCGACGTGGTCCTGCTGCCGGGCGACATCCTGTTCCTGCAGGGGGCGGGCGCGGGCGTCGACGAGCTGCGGACCCTGGCCGGGGCGCCGACGTGGGAGCCACCCCAGGCGGCCGACGAGGCGGCCGTGTCCGACCTCGACCGGGCCATCGACACCCTCGTGGAGATGAAGAACGTGTCCGAGGTGGCCGTGGGCCTGGCCTACTCGGCCCTCGTCCTGCGCGACGGCGGCCTGGCCGCCGAGGTCAGCCACCTCGAGGACCGGCTCGACGAGATGAAAGAGCGCCTCGAGCTGTGGGTGCTGCGGGCGGCCCAGGAACACCTCGACCCCTCCCGCCTGCGGGGGCTGCTGCACCTGGCCCAGGCGGCGGAGGAGGTCGGCGACGCGGCCCAGCAGATGGTGTGGCTGGTGGAGGAGCAGGAGGAGCTGCACCCCATCCTGGCCCTGGCCCTGGGCGACGCGGAGGAGGTGGTGGTGCGGGTGCCCGTGGCGCCGGGCTCGACGGCCGACGGTGCCTCCCTGCGTGAGCTCCAGCTGGAGACAGAGACGGGGTTCTACCTGCTGGCCATCCGCCGGGGCGGCCGCTACCTGTACCGGCCCCGGCCGGCGGTGACGCTCCAGGCGGGCGACGACCTCATCGCCACCGGCCCCGACGAGGGTCACACCCTGCTGGCCGAGTTGTGCGGGTACGTCCTCATCGAGGACGAGGAGACCGGCGAGGACGCGCTCGTCCCCGCTGGGAGCCGGCGCTAGCAAACTTCCAGCGGCCATGAGGTTCCCGTTCGCGTTCAGCACCGGCCACCGGGCGGTCGGGCTGCTCTTCGGCGTCACTCCGGCCACGGCGTGGGTGGACGTGGCCGACGAGCTGCGGGTCCGGTTCGGGCCGTGGCGTCTGGTGACACCGCTGGCCAACGTGGCCGGGACCGAGGTGACCGGCCCCTACAGCCTGCTCAAGACGATCGGGCCGGCTCATCTGTCGCTCGCCGACCGCGGCCTGACGTTCTCGACCAACGACCGAACCGGGGTCTGCATCCGCTTCGGCGAGCCGGTGGCCGGCATCGAGCCCACCGGCCGGCTGCGCCATCCGGCCCTCACGGTGACCGTGGCCGACGTCGACGGTCTGGCCGCCGCCCTGGACGGTGCCGTCAGCGGGTGAGCGACGCTTCGATGGCGGCTCGGATGGCGGGCAGGGCCTCGGTCACCTGACCGGGGCCCACGGCGCTCGCCAGCTCCGCCGCGCCGCACTCCACCAGCAGTGCCGGTAGGTCGGCCAGCCGGGCCGCGGTCCACCCGGCGGGGTCGGCAGCCATCTCCGGGTCGAACACCCGGGGCCCGACGTCGCCACCGGCGAACCGGGGGTGGTGGTGGTAGCGCGGCTCGCGGCCCGGGGGGTCCACGACCACGAAAAGGTCGGCCCGCCAGATGCCGCCCTCGCTCACCGGCAGGACCCGGAAGCCGGCCGCCCCGGGCCGGTCCCGCTCGCCGACTGAGGGCTCCACCCGACGTACCTCCACCCGGGCGCCGGCCTCCAGCTCCGAGAACCGCTCCTCCCAGCGCTGGACGGTCACCGCCACCGGGCCGAGCACGAACACGTACGTCGGGCCGTTCACCGGAGCTCGCCCGTCGTCACCGCGCCGCGGCGACCTTGCGGACCTGCTCCTGGCGGTCCTCCACCGAACCCGACAGGGTGTGGAACAGCACGTCCTCGTGCTCCAGGAGGCCCTGGATCCGCCGGTCGACGTCGGCCTGGAAGGCGGTGTCGTCGGGGCGCAGCCCGTCGAGCACGATGGGGAACTCGATCGGCAGGTAGAAGACGGCGTCGTAGCGGGCCCGAAGGTCGAGCAGGGCGATCTGGCGGGCCTCGTACCAGAGGTGGTTCTCCTTGCGCCCGGGGTCGTTGTGCTCCATCACCCAGTCGGCGTAGGCCAGGACGTCGTAGATCGACCGGTCGGCGACGAAGTCGGGGTGGACGGCCTCGGCCCGCCACTGCTTGAGGAAGATGAGGGTCTCGGTCTCGGCCGTGGCGCTCTGGTCGAGCGGGAACCCGAGCTGGACCACCTCTCGTGCCACCTCCGGGAGGAGGGGAACGTCCCACTCCCGGGCGAAGAGGTTGGCGAGCGTGGTCTTGCCCGTGGAGAAGGAGCCGACGAAGGCGGTTTTCATGCCTCGGAGTCTCGCACGGCGGGCGACCGGTCGGCCGGGGCTTGGGGGTACCGTGAAGGCGTGGAACCGCTGTGCCTCCTGACGGTGCACGCCCATCCCGACGACGAGTCGTCGAAGGGGGCGGCCACCGTCCACCGCTACGCGGACGAGGGGATCCGGTGCGTGCTCGTCTGCTGCACCGGAGGCGAAGCGGGCGACGTCCTCAACCCGGCGATGGACCGGCCCGAGGTCCGGGAACGGCTGCCCGAGGTTCGGCTGGAGGAGTTGGCCCGCGCCACCGAGATCATCGGTTACTCCGAGGTGGTGATGCTCGGGTACCGGGACTCGGGCATGCCCGGCACGCCCGAGAACGACCACCCCGACTGCTTCGCCCGGGCCGACCTGCACGAGGCGGTGGGGAGGCTGGTGGCCGTCATCCGCCGGGAGCGACCCCAGGTCGTCGTGACCTACGCCGACGACCAGCGGGGCTACCCCCATCCCGACCACCTCCGGGTGCACGACATCAGCGTGGTCGCCTTCGACGCCGCCGCCGACCCCGACGCCTACCCGGAGGCCGGCCCGCCCTGGCAGGTGCTGAAGCTGTACTACAGCGCCTGGGCGAGGGCCCGGACGATCGCCCTGCACGAGAAGTTCCTGGAGCTGGGGCTGGAGTCGCCGTTCGACCAGAAGCGGATGGACCGTCCCGGCCTCGACGAGCGGATCACCACCAAGGTGCCCATCGCCGGGAACGACATCCGCAGGGCGGCGCTGCTGGCCCACGCCACCCAGATCGACCCCGAGTCGCCGTTCTGGTTCGGCCTGCCGCCCGAGGCCGACAGCGCCTACCCGTACGAGGACTTCATCCTGGCCCGGTCGCTGGTCGACACCGTGCTGCCGGAGGACGACCTGTTCGCCGGCGTACGCGACCTGGTCAGCCGCTGAGCCGTCCGGGTTAGCATCGGCCATGCCCAAGTACCTCACGCAGGAGTGGCACGACGCCCAGCGCCAGCTGGCCCAGACGTTCCCGGAGCGGCCGGGGGCCACCGCCCGGATGCAGTACCACGTCACGGGCGGCCCGGAGGGCGACGTGAAGTACTACTGGGTCGTGGTGAACGGCAACCTGCAGGAGTCCAAGCTCGGAGAGGACCCCGACGCCGAGTTCACGCTCACCGTCACCTACGACGACGCGGTGAAGATCCAGAAGGGCGAGCTCGACGCCAACGCCGCCTTCATGCAGGGCCGGCTCAAGGTCACCGGCAACATGGGCAAGCTGATGAGCCTCCTGCCGCTGACCCAGAGCCCGGAGTACAAGGCCATCCAGGCCGAGACCGACGCCATCACCGAGTACTAACCCGACGCCGCCCGGTCGGTGGGCTGGAACGCCCGGCTCTCCTGCACCTCGCCGCTCCCGACCGGGAAGACTCCGACCACGTAACGCAGGACCGAGATGTGCTGTTGGTCGACCACCTGCATCTGGGCCGCCAGCCGGATGGCCTCCCTCGTCCTCAGGGTGGGAATGGCCCGGTTGTAGGTCTGGGCGGTGATGTCCTCCAGGACCAGGCCCATGCGCGCCGCGCCGGCGGCGTCACGCACCTCGGCGAACATTCTGTCGATGGCCGGCTTCAGGCTGGCGTTCGGCTCGGTGACGTCCGGCCGCCCGCCCGCCCGGAGCATGGTGTTCCACGAGCTCAGGTGAACCTCGTGATGGGCCCTCACCGTCGTCAGCAGCTCCGTGACCACACCCGGCACGTCGCCCAGCCGCCCGCCGGCGGCGGCGGTGAGGGTGGCGGCGTAGGTGTCGACGGCGAGCTTCTCCAGTGCCGCACCGACCTCGGCCACGGCCAGGTCGCCCGTGGCCCGGGGCCGGCGGGTGGTCGGTGTCTGCACTGCGCCGGGCCCGTCGCCGTCGCCGTCGCCGGTACAGGCCCCGGCGACGAGGGCCAACCCGGCGGCCGCGCCTGTCCCGACGAGGAACCGTCGACGGCTGACGTCGTGGTCGCTCACCGGACCGCACCGGTCTCGGGCTGGGCGATCAACTCGGCGTTGCCGACGACGTGGAGGGCATCCGGGAAGGCCACCCTGCCCGTGGTCCGGGGCAGGCCGGCCAGGTCCGCCCCGACCGGGATCTTGACCAGCTGAGGGACGTCCGCCTCGAGCAGGGAGCTCACCAGCCGCAGGGTGGCCAGGTGCTGGGCCTCGACGCCCATCACGCTGGCCATGACCCGCTTGGTGTCGACGTCCTCGAGCTGGGTGAGGTTGACCAGGTACGTGTCGGTGGCCACCTTCTCGAGCACGGCGGCGAGGTCGAGTACGTCGGCGGGCGTCCGGAACCTGGCCGACCGGCCGTCGACGATCAGCCGGAACTTGGGGTTGGGCGCGGTCTGCTCGGCGCCCCCCAGCAGCCGCGTCTGCTCCTGGAACGCCCGCTTGTGCTCCTCGTGCTGGGCCAGGGTGGTGGTGACGAAGGTGCGCACCACCTGGCCGGCCGTGCCCGGCAGGTCGCCGATGCCGGCCGGGTTCCGCGTCAGCACGGTGTTGTAGGTGTCGATGACCAGCTGTTCGATCGACGAGGCGGTCTGCAGGATCTGCACGTCGAGGGGCCGGTCGGCCCCCGCCGGGGTGGCGATCACGCCGGCCACGACCCCGGCAACCGTCCCGTAGACCAGGCTGCGGCCGGCCAGGCCGGCGGCCCCCAGGCTGAGTTGGGCCACCGCCCGCCGCCGGGCAGGGTCCACCCCGTCGACCGGGTCGACCCGGTCCACTGCGCCCCGGCGGCGGGCGCCGACGTCGGCGAGGGCGGGGAACGTGGCCCGCACGCGGTTCATGGCATCGGCGTGCAGGTCGCCCGACTCGTCCAAGCGATCGCCCATGCCCTGATTGGTGGTGTCCACGTCCTCCTCTCGGTACTTTCGTGGCCCCCGATCCTCGCGGATGTCCATCCGTACCGCCCGTCGGCCTCGGAAAGGTCATGCTGTGAGAGTGGAAAGCCTGCACGAGGCCAGCGACGCCGCGGTGGTCATGGCCATCGGTCGGTGGCACGAGGACGCGCTGGCCGAGGCCTACCGCCGCCACGGCGGAGCGGCGTTCGCCCTGGCCCGGCGTCTCTTGAACGACAACCAGATGGCCGAGGAGGTGTTGCAGGAGGTGTTTTTGCGCCTGTGGAACGATCCCGAGAGGTTCGACCCGGAGCGGGGCAGCCTGCGGTCCTATCTGCTGGCCCACACCCATGGCCGGGCCGTCGACCTCATCCGTTCCGAGACCTCGCGCCGTCGCCGGGAGGAGCGCGACGCCCGTCGCACGCCCGAGCAGACCGTCGACGTCGAACGCGAGGTCGTGGAGGGCACCGTGGCCGACCAGGTGAAGGAGGTGGTGGCCGGGCTGCCGGTCGACGAGCGCAAGGCCATCGAGCTGGCGTACTTCGGCGGCCACACGTACCGCCAGGTGGCCGCCATGCTCGATGCCCCGGAGGGAACGGTGAAGAGCCGGATCCGCTCGGGGCTGCACCGGATGAAGAAGAGCCTCGAGGCGGCCGGCATGAACCCGACGTGGGCCGAAACGTGAACCACTTCGAAGCCGCCGGGCTGCTGGGTGCCCACGCCCTCGACGCCCTGGAACCGGCCGAGCAGGAGGCGGTCCAGCGCCACGTGGGCGAGTGCCGGGCGTGCCAGAGCGAGCTGGCCGAGCACCGGGAGGTGGCCGCCCTCCTCACCCCGGGGTGGGCCAAGGCGCCGGAGCACGTGTGGGCCCGCATCGCCGGTTCGCTGGAGGAGAAGCCGCCGCCCCTCGACCTGACCCGGGTCGCCCGCTCCGACGATCCATCCGGCGTGGTGGTGCCACTGCGCCGCAGCCGCGGCGTGGGCGTGCGTGCGGCGGCGATGGTGGCCGCGGTGGCCGCGGTCGTGATCGGGCTGATGGGCGTCAAGATCATGGACGACGGCCGCCGCCTCGACCGGCTGGCGGCCGGGGTGCACAGCCAGGAGCTCGAGCAGGCGGCCAACGCGGCCATGGCGGACCCGGCGGCCGACAAGGTCGCCCTGCGGTCCGAGGACGGCGCCTGGTTCGCCGAGGCCGTGCTCCTCGACGATGGCACCGGTTACCTGGTGAAGCACAACCTCCCGCCGCTGTCGGACGACCGCACCTACCAGCTGTGGGCCCTGGCCGGCACCAGCAGGATCTCGGTGGGCACGCTGGGCCCGAGCCCGAAGGTGGCCGCGTTCCAGGCCACCGGCCCGGTGTGGGCCCTGGCCATCACCGAGGAGCCGGCCGGCGGGGTCGTCACCACCGAGCGCGCTCCCGTGGTGCTGGGCCGCACCAGCGTCTAGCCCGGACCCGAGGGCGGTTACGCGGCCCGCTGCAGGTCGCGCAGGGCCCGGTAGCCGATGAACTGCACGCCCGCCCGCGCCGCCAGGGCTCGCAGGGTGGAGTGGCCCGTGACCAGGTCGTGGTCGTCGACCCGGCCGGCCCAGTCCGGGGCCAGAGCCCGCAGCTCGGCGGTGTCGATGGCGGGTCGGACGTGCACCTCGGTCACTCCGGGGGCCAGGTCGACCAGGGCCCGTTCGATGGCCCGGCGGCTTCCGGTGGTCCGTACGGCCAGGAAGTGGTCGGGGAAGACCACGCCCTCGTCGGCGGCCAGGCTGCGGAAGGGGAACCCGACGGTGCGTTCGGTGGAGGCGCCCCCCAGCCGGATGGGGAGACGGAAATCGACGGCCAGCTCCAGGTAGACGTCGAAGAACTCCGGGCGCAGCTCGAGGATGCCCATGTGGGAATCGAGATGGCTGACGTCGAACCCCCAGTAGATGGCCCGTTCGATCTGTGCCCGGCACTCTCGTCTGACCTCGTCGATGTCGGCGTGGTCCCAGAGGTCCTCGCGGGTCCGGGGGAAGCCACCGTCGCCGTCGAGCAGCGAGGGGGCGTAGGTGAGGGGGCCCCACCGGTAGAGGTCGTGCTCGGCATTGAGCGTGAGGTGGACACCCACGTCCTCGCCTCGGAAGCGCGCTGCCGCCTCGCGGGCCCACGGACAGGGCACCATGAGGGTGGCGCTGGTGGCCACGCCTTCCCGAAGGGCCTCGTAGACCCCGACGTTGGCGGCGTGGCTCGAACCCAGGTCGTCGCAGTTGACGATGAGCAGCTTGGCCCCCGCGGGGTGGCCAAGCCGCTCAGCGACGGTGTTCACGATCCGCGACGGTATCCGTCGCGGGAACTGTCAGCTCTGACGAGCCTTCGACTTGACGTACTGCACGATCGTGTCGGTGGGCATCTGCACGTTGTGCTTCGACTTCACGTGCGCGGCCACCTTGCTGATCAGCTCGTCCTCCGTTGCTCCTGACCCCTGCCACCTGCAGGCGTGATCTTCGTCCCTTCAGGCAAAGCGGTAAGCCATGTCCCCTGTTCCTCCCGGTCGAGTCCTGGTTCTCAGTGTATCCGCCGCCGTCAGCGATCTGGATGGTCACATGCCGCCCACAACCCGGCCCCCGCGGCACGGGCCTGGCCGGCGAGAGCCCGGAACTCCTCGGCGTGGGCCACGTTGGGGGCGATGGTGAGCACCTGGGCGTAGCCCCGGCGGAGGAGCTCGGCGTTGACGAACAGTCCGTCGGGGAGCCGGTACACGTAGGCCAGGGTGCGGTCGTAGCGGTCGCGCTGCTCCACGTCGCCCACCAACCGGACGCGGGCGCCCCGGGGCACCAGCGAGGCGGTGAAGCCGCTGGCCTCCCTCCCGAAGCACTCGACGGGGCGCCGGGGGTCCTTGGTCTCGGGAGTGTCGACGCCGATGAGGCGCACGGTGCGCCCGCCGGACACCACGATCGTGTCACCGTCGACGACCCGCTCGACGGTGAAGTCGATCCCGGCCGGGACAGTGCCCGTGGCCTCGCCGGGCGCGGGTGCCGAGCCCGGCGCCGCGTCCCCACACGCACCCAGGACCAGCCCGATCGAGGCCGCG
>JALYGL010000069.1 GCA_030777125.1 Actinomycetota bacterium | reverse complement strand
GCAGCGCCCTGGGGATGGTCTCCAAGGACGATGGAGCCTACGTCGCCTGGCCCGACACGCGGCGGGGCGGGTCGGACACGCTGCGGGTCGACATCGTGGGCGCACCGGTGAGAGTGGAGTCAAAGGGCAGGACCCGCCCGCTCATGAAGCTCGTCGGCTGATCCTGTAATCGCCCGCTTCGTCAGCCGCAGCCGGATCCAACTGTCGAGGTCCTCGGACAACGACATGACATCGCCCACCTAGACATAGTGGCCCCCACCCCGGATAACGGGGTTGAGCTGCTCCAAGCGGCACGGGTGCCAGCCGGCGGGTGCGTCGGCGCACCTCGTCTTGAACCTCCTCGGCGCTCCGGTTCGAAGGAACAACGTCGTCGTCATCGAGACTGCCGGGCGTACACGCGAAGAAGGGGCGCCTGATGGCGCCCCTTCTTCTTGAATGTCCGGTCGAGTGAAGAGCTACTCGGCCTCGACGGGCACCCGGGTCCGCTTGCGCTCGGCGGCAAAGATGCCGGTCCCGGCGCCGAACAGCCCGAGGGCCAGCGCCGCCAGGCCTCCGAGCATCCACGCCGGCGTGCCCTCGGAGCCCGGTGCACTGGCAGTTGCCGCATCAGGGGCGACCACCGGCGTGCGGAAGGCATCTGAAGCCGTGGCCGGCTGGCTTGAGCCGTCGGCTGCCGGGCCCGCCGGCGGAGGCGATCCGGGGAGGCCGACACCCTGGGCGGGCGGGGCGGCTGCAGGCGGAGCAGCCTGGCCACCCGAAACCGGGGCTGCGGGAGGAGCCTGGCCGGAAGCAGCCTGGGCCGAGGGCTGGGCCGCCGGGGCCGGTGCGGACTGCTGCTGAGGAGCAGGCGCCGACGCCACCTGCTGGCTACGGGCTGGGCCCTGGAGGTTGGATGCCGTGGCCGGCTTGGGCGCGCCGGACACTGAGTAGGTGGCGTTCACCGGGTTGTAGGACTGGCCCTGGGAGTCGCGCTGGGTGGCGGACACCACGTGGGTGCCACCACTAGCCCCGTTGGGCACCTTGAAGGTGTAGGAGAACGACTTGTCGGGCTGCACGGCAACCGAGCCCAGGGGCATGCCTCGCACGCCGTCCCAGTAGATGTTGACCTGGCTGCCGGCCGGGTCGAACGTGCTGCCTGTCACCTTGACTTCGTCGCCGACCTTCCCGCTGCCTGGCGCGACCTTGATGCTCGCCGACGGCACGCAGGCCATGGCGACACCACCAGCAAGAGCCAGCACCGCCATGATGCCGGCTCCTATGAGCATCTTGAACTTCATTGGACCATCCCCTCGTCGTCGATACATCTCTGCTCAGTTACCTCTGCGACGAGAACGCTAATGGCTACAGGAGCGCAAGGCAATAGCATCCCAAATAAGTGGTCTCGTCACATAGCCGTCGGTTGCGGACGGTGACGCTCGGCGGATAGCGTCCCCCCGTTCCGTGGCAGAAGAGAGACGGGGTGTGCCGTGAGGAAAAGAGCCGCATCGCCGGGCGTCCGCCTTGGCCGGTCAACCGTGATGTCGTCATGAGGCGGGCCGGAGCTCTGGCCGCCACGGTGATCCTCGGCTTGGCGCTGGCGTCGGTGGGCACTCAGGCCAGCGCAGCCGTAACCTGCGCCTTCGACCCCGCCACGGGGGTGACCACCCTCAGCTTCGACGCGGCCAACCAGGAGATCAGGCTCACCCGGGCCGCCGACGGCACCATCAGGGTGGAGGAGGGGACAGCCCCGGCTACCCCGGCTACGACCTACAACGCGATCACCTGCTCTGGGGGGACGCCGAGCGTGACCAACACGGCGAAGGTGGTGGTGACGGGGACGGCGGCCAACAACCAGGACCTACGCCTGGACCTCACCGGGGGCCAGTTCGGGCCGGGAGCGCCGGGATCTCCGCCGGAACCGGCCGAGGCACCGGGTGTCGACGAGATCGAGTTCGAGGTGAACCTCGGGGAGCCCACCGTGCCTCCTCCGCCCGCCCAAGTGGTGCCCGATGCCGGTGACGGCGTCATCGTGGTCGGCTCAACCGGCACCGACATCCTCGCCATTGGCGTCAACGGCATCAACCTCAACGCAGACAACGACGTTGATGTCACCGACCAGACCGTCCCCCCGACGCTGGCAGGCGCCGGGTTGGACGAGGCCGTCGGCGACCGCCAGCTGCTGGGTGGCGACGGCGACGACACGGTGAGCGCGGCCGGCGACGCCGTCACCGGCGCGGCCGCCCCCCTGGCCACCACCGTGGACGGCGGCAATGGCATCGACACCGTCACGGGGGGCGCCGGGGCCGACACCGTCACGGGGGGCGCCGGGAACGACACCGTCACCGGCGGGGCCGAGAACGACACCGTCAACGGGGCAGCGGGCATTGACATCATGAACGGCGACGCGGGCAACGACACCCTGAACGGCGGGGCCGACAACGACACCGTGAGCGGCGGGGCCGGGAACGACACCGTGAACGGCGACGCCGGGAGCGACGTCCTGAACGGTGGGACGGGAGACGACACGCTCGATGGCGGGGCCGACAACGACATCGAGACCGGCGACGCCGGCAACGACAGCTTCAACCAGGGCGGCGGCACGGGTTTCCCCAACGGTACCGACGTGCTCAACGGCGGCCTGGACACCGACACCGTCACCTACTCAACGCCTACGGGCGGCCCTCCCCTGAGCAGCCGGCAGCAAGGCGTGGTGGTCACCCTCGACGCCGTCGCCAACGACGGTGAGGCGGGTCCCACCCCCGAGAACGACAACGTGGGGGCCGACAGCCAGGTCGAGAACGTGGTCGGCACCCTGAACGACGACCAGCTGACCGGCAGCGCCGGCACCAACGTGCTCACCGGCAGCAACGGCAACGACACCCTGAACGGCGGGGGCGGTGACGACACCATGAACGGCGGGTCGGGCGACGACACGGAGAACGGTGACGCCGGCAACGACATCTTCGACCAGGAGGCGGCCGCAAACGGCGCCGATGTGATGAGTGGTGGCGCCGGCAACGACCGAGCCGACTACTCCAGGCGAGTCAACTTCGTGAGCGTCACCCTCGACGACGTGGCCAACGACGGCGAGGCCAACGAGCGAGACAACGTTCGCGCCGACGTGGAGACCGCCACGGCGACGCCGAACCGGCCTCCGGGCCAGGATGCGGGGCCCACGGGCCCCGGTGGCCTGGCCCTGCTCGGCCAGAACGACCTCGGCGGCCAGGGGCTCAACGGCGAGGTGGCCCTCGTGCGCAACACGGCGGTGGTCGCCGCCGGGTACGTGCCCATGAACACCCAGTCCGGCGCCCACACCAGGATCGCCGCCATAAACATCGCTCCGCCCTGCGCCGCTGTCCCGGTGAAGGTCGTGGACATCTCGGATCCCACCCGGCCGCGGGTGGCGGCCACCATCCCCGTCCCCGCCGGACAGGCGGCCCGTGACGTGGACGCCTTGAACGTGAGCACGCCGTCGTTCAGCGGCGACCTGCTGGCCATCGCCTTCGCCACGTGCCAGTACGACGAGCAGGCCATCCGCGAACAAGGTGTCGCCCGGCCGGGAAGCTACGCCCACCGCGGCGTGGCCTACTACGACATCTCCAGCCCCTCCCAGCCCCGCTTCCTCGGTCGCTACTTCGCCGACTTCGACAACGTCGACCCTGGGGCCGGTCCGTGCGCCAGGCCGCCCGGCGGAGGCGAGGCCCGGTGCGCCAAGGACCAGTACTCGGTCCAGCTCAAGGTCATCCGGGACGGGCGGGTGATGTCGCTTTCCACCAAGGTGGACGCAGCCGACGCCAATACGCCCACCAGCGACATGCGGATCGTCGACGTCACCGACCCGGCCAACCCCACCCAGGTGGGCTCTTGGCCTCGCGTGGGAGAAGCTCCCCCCCGGACCTCGAACAACGGCTGCTATCCCCGCAGCGGCACCCGCTCGGCGGAGTTCAGCATCGACGGCACCAAGGTGTTCGCTCCCTACCTGGACGGCGGCTTGTTCGTGCTCGACGTGCTGGACCTCGCCAACCCGGCCAAGGTGGGGCAGTGGAACTACCCGGCCAGCTGGGACGTGGAAGCGAACGGGGCCTACGCCACCCACGCCGAGGTGGACGGCCGGCAGTTCGCCCTGCTGTCCGACGAGGACTGGTGGTGGCCGACATCGGCCTTCCGGGTGGACGCGCCGGCCAGGCTGGCGGGGACCAATCCCGGGTGCTCGGACCTGTTCACCATCTGGGACCTCGGCTTCGACGCCCAGATCCACCGCAAGCCCGGCGGCCAGATCCCCGGCGAGCTCGCCTACATCGGGCGGGGGTGCCC
>JALYGL010000068.1 GCA_030777125.1 Actinomycetota bacterium | reverse complement strand
ACGAGGGGGCCACCGCCTACCTGCGCCCGGAGACGGCCCAGGGCATCTTCGTCAACTTCGCCAACGTGCTGCAGACCAGCCGCAAGAAGCCCCCGTTCGGCATCGCCCAGCAGGGCAAGTCGTTCCGTAACGAGATCACGCCCGGCAACTTCATCTTCCGCACGCGCGAGTTCGAGCAGATGGAGATGGAGTTCTTCGTCCCCCCGGCCGACGGCGGGAAGTGGTTCGAGTACTGGTGCGAGGAGCGCCTGCGCTGGTACGTCGATCTCGGCATCCCGCCCGACAAGCTCCGCCTCCGCCATCACGACCCCGAGGAGCTGTCGCACTACTCGGCGGCCACGGCCGACGTGGAGTTCGACTACCCGTGGGGCTGGGGCGAGCTCGAGGGGGTGGCCAACCGCACCGACTACGACCTGACCCAGCACGCCAAGTTCTCGGGCGAGCGGTTGGAGTACTTCGACCAGGCGTCGGGGGAGCGCTACGTGCCCCACGTCATCGAGCCGGCGGCCGGCGTGGGCCGCTCGATGATGGCGTTCCTGCTGGCCGCCTACGACGAGGACGAGGTGGGCGGTGAGGCCCGCACCGTGCTGCGGCTGCACCACCGGCTGGCCCCGGTCAAGGTGGCCGTGCTTCCCCTTTCCAAGAAGGAGACGCTCACCCCCACCGCCCGCGAGGTGCTGCACCTGCTCCAGCCCCACTTCGCCACCGACTACGACGAGACCCAGTCCATCGGTCGCCGCTACCGCCGCCAGGACGAGGCCGGAACGCCGTACTGCGTCACCATCGACTTCGAGACCCTCGACGACAAAGCGGTCACCGTCCGTGACCGTGACACCCTGGCCCAGGACCGGGTTTCCGTCGATCGCCTGCTGGAGTATCTGCGCGAGCGCCTGGCGCCCTAGCGATCAATAGTTCTTGAAATGGACGCCCACTTGGGTGGACAATGCCGGAGCACCCTCGGGCCCGCTGGCAAACGGCGGAGGGCCCGGGGGCGACTCGCGAGACGGGCCCCATACCTGTCGGGTATCTGACGAGGCGCCCCGCCCACCCCCACGGCGGATGGGGGTGAGGCGGGACGCGAGCGGATTGTGGCCCGGCGGCGGGCGGGGCGCAAGCGGGCGGACGCCCACCCGGGCGCGGAAACGGTTTCCCACTAGGCTCGGCGCCCGTGACCTACGTCTTCTCCTTCGACCACCGCCACGCGGTGGCGCCCATGAGCCTCAAGGACCTGCTCGGGGGCAAGGGCGCCAACTTGGCCGAGATGACCTCGGTGCTGGAGCTGCCCGTGCCCCACGGGTTCACCATCACCACCGACGCCTGCCGGGCCTACATGGCCGGGGGCTGGCCGCAGGGGCTGTCGGAGGAGATCGCCGGGGCCCGGGCCGCGCTGGAGGCGTCGATGGGCAAGCGCCTGGGCGACCCGGTCGACCCACTGCTGGTGAGCGTGCGGTCGGGAGCCAAGTTCTCCATGCCCGGGATGATGGACACCGTCCTCAACCTGGGCCTCAACGACGACTCGGTGATCGGCCTGTCCAAGCAGACCAGCGACGAGCGCTTCGCCTACGACAGCTACCGACGGTTCGTGCAGATGTACGGACGCATCGTGCTCGACGTGCCCGGCGAGGAGTTCGACCAGCTGTTCGAGGCGGCCAAGGAGTCATCGGGAGCGGCCACCGACGCCGAGATCCCGGCCCACACACTCGCTGACCTGGTCGGACGCTTCCAGGCCGTGGTCGAGCGCCACACCGGCCAACCGTTCCCGCAGGACCCCACCGACCAGTTGCGGGGGGCGGTGGAGGCGGTGTTCAGCTCGTGGAACGGGCCCCGCGCCGTCGCCTACCGGGTGCGCGAGCGCATCCCCCACGACCTGGGCACAGCGGTGAACGTCCAGGCCATGGTGTTCGGCAACCGCGACGACAACTCCGGCACCGGCGTGGGCTTCACCCGCGACCCTGCCACCGGCGCGGCCGGCGCCTACGGCGACTTCCTGGTCAACGCCCAGGGGGAGGACGTGGTGGCCGGGATTCGCAAGACCCTCCCCCTCTCGGAGATGCAGACCCTGTTCCCGGCCGTCTACGACGAGCTGCTGGCCATCTTCGACCGGCTCGAGCGCCACTACCGCGACATGTGTGACACCGAGTTCACCATCGAGCAGGGCAAGCTGTGGATGTTGCAGACCCGGGTGGGCAAGCGCACCGGCCGGGCGGCCCTCACCATGGCCGTGGCCATGACCACCGACCCGCGGATCAACCTGACCCGGGAGGAGGCGGTCCAGCGGGTCACCGCCGAGCACCTGGAGGGCGTCCTGCACGCCCAGTTCGAGCCCACCGACGCCCGGGTGGTCGCCACGGGGCTGGCTGCCTCCCCGGGGGCGGCCGTGGGCCACGCCTACTTCACCGCCGACGACGCCGCGGCCGCCGCCGAGCGCGGGGAGCGCGTTCTCCTCGTCCGGAGCGAGACCTCCCCCGAGGACGTCCACGGCATGATCGTGGCCCAGGGCATCCTCACCGCCCGGGGTGGGCTGGTCAGCCACGCCGCGGTGGTGGCCCGGGGCTGGGGCAAGCCAGCCGTGGTCGGGGCGGAGTCGGTCAAGATCGCCGGGAAGAGCTTCACGTCCGGCGGGGCCACGGTGAACGAGGGCGACCTCATCTCCGTCGACGGGTCCGACGGCCGCGTCATGCAGGGCGAGGTCGGCGTGACCCTGGGCGAGCCTCCGGAGGAGTTCACGACCCTTCTGACCTGGGCCGACGCTATCCGGGAGGGCAAGCTGGCCGTCCGGGCCAACGCCGACACCGGCGCCGACGCGGCCAACGCCCGCCGGTTCGGCGCCGAGGGGATCGGGCTGTGCCGCACCGAGCACATGTTCCTGGGCGACCGGCTGCCGGTGGTGCGCCGGATGATCCTGGCCGACACCCCCGAGGAGGAGGAGGCCGCCCTCGAGGCCCTGCGCCTGGCCCAGAAGGCCGACTTCGAGGAGGTGTTGGAGGCCATGGACGGCCTGCCGGTCACCATCCGCCTCCTCGACCCGCCCCTGCACGAGTTCCTGCCCAACGTCGAGGAGCTGGCCATCAAGGAGGCCACCACCGGCCTCAGCGCCGAGGAGCAGGACGTCTTCCGGGCGGCCCGGATATGGCACGAGTTCAACCCCATGCTGGGCACCCGGGGGGTGCGCCTGGGGGTGCTCAAGCCGGGGCTGTACCAGATGCAGGTCCGGGCCCTGATGGAGGCGGCGGCCGAGCGGGTGGCGGCCGGGGGCACCCCGATCGTGGAGATCATGGTCCCCCTCACCGTGACCCGGGAGGAGCTGGCCCTGGCCCGGGGCTGGGTGGAGGACGCCATCGCGTCCGCGGTCGCCACCGGCGGCGCCGGCTCCGCCGGCCATGACATCGGTGACGTGACCATCGGCACCATGATCGAGACGCCCCGGGCCGCCCTGCGGGCGGACGAGATCGCCGAGGAGGCCGACTTCTTCTCCTTCGGCACCAACGACCTGACCCAGATGACGTTCGGTTTCAGCCGCGACGATGTGGAGGGCCGGATCATGGCCACCTATCTGGAGCAGGGCCTGCTGACGCGCAACCCGTTCGACACCATCGACGCGGGCGGTGTCGGCGAGCTGGTCAGGATGGCGGTGGAGCGGGGAAGGGCAGCGAAGCCGGGTATCAAGCTGGGCGTGTGCGGCGAGCACGGCGGCGACCCGGAGTCGATCACCCTCTTCCACGACGCCGGTCTGGACTACGTGTCGTGCTCGCCCTTCCGGGTGCCCATCGCCCGGCTGGCCGCGGCCCAGGCGGTCCTCGGGGCGCGATGACGACCGCTTAGGCGTGTTCGACACCGCCACCGCCGCGGTCGAGGGCGCCCTCGCCGCTGGCGCCACCTATGCCGACGCCCGGGTGGTGGCCTCCAACACCGAGGGCCTGGGCGCCCGCAACGGGGTGTTGGAACGGCTGCAGCAGTTCGAATCGGTTGGGATCGGCGTGCGCGCCCTGCTCGGGTCGTCGTGGGGGTTCTTCGCCACGCCCGAAGTGGCCGACAGCGCCGCCCGCGCCGCCGGGGCCCAGGCCGCGGCCATCGCCCGGGCGTCCACCACCGTGCCCGGCCCACCGCTGCAGCTGGCCGACGTCCCTGTCCACCAGGCCCACTGGGAGTCGGGCTGGGCGGAGCATCCGGCCACGGTCGCCCTCTCCGAGAAGGCCGACCTGCTGGTCACCGCTACCTCTCTTATAGGGGAGGTGGCGGGGGTTGCCGTGGGGGAGGCCCTGATCCACTGGTGGGACACGGAGAAGTGGTTCGTCTCCAGCCAAGGTCACCGCATCTCGCAGCATCTGGTGGAGACCGGCACCAGCATGAGCGCCACCGCGGTGGGGGAGTGGGAGACCCAGCGGCGCTCCTACGGCGGCATCGGCGGCATGTGGGCCACCCGCGGCTACGAGCTGGTCCGGGACGCCGACCTGGCCGGCAACGCCCTGCGGGTGGCGGAGGAGGCGGTGGCCCTGCTGTCGGCGCCCGAGTGCCCGGCCGGCACCACCGACCTCATCCTGGGCAGCGAGCAGCTGGCCCTGCAGGTCCACGAGTCGGTGGGCCACGCCATCGAGCTCGACCGCATCCTGGGATGGGAGGCGGCGTTCGCGGGCACGTCATTCCTCGATCTGTCCCGTCTGGGCACCATGCGATACGGCTCGGACCTGATGAACGTCACCGCCGACGCCACCCTGCCCGGCGCCCTGGGCACCTTCGGGTTCGACGACGAGGGCACCCCGGCCCAGCGCGTCGACATCGTACGGGACGGGATCTGGGTGGGGGTGCTGTCGGGGCGCGACTCGGCCGCGGTGACCGGGCTGCCCCCCGGCGGGATGGTGCGGGCCGACGGCTACAGCCGCATACCGATGGTGCGCATGACCAACGTCGGCCTGCTGCCGGGCGGGTCGTCGCTGGAGGAGATGATCGCGGCCACGGACGACGGCGTGTACATGGACACCAACCGGTCGTGGTCGATCGACGACAAGCGCCTCAACTTCCAGTTCGGGTGCGAGGTGGGGTACGAGGTCAAGCGGGGCAAGCGGGGCCGGCTGCTCCGAAATCCCACCTACACCGGCATCACCCCGCGGTTCTGGGGGTCGATGGACATGGTCGGCGGGCCCGACGAGTGGCTGCTGTGGGGAACACCCAACTGCGGGAAGGGGCAGCCGCAGCAGGTCGGCCACACCGGGCACCCGGCGCCCCCGGCCCGGTTCCGGGGTGTCCGGGTGGGAGTACGCGGGTGACCGAACTGCTCGACCTGTGCGACCGGGTGTTGGAACTGGTCGGCGACAGGGCCGAGACCGAGGTCACGGTGTCCAGCGGCCGGTCGGCGTTGACCCGGTTCGCCAACTCCGCCATCCACCAGAACGTGGCCGACGACGGCACGTGGGTCGGGCTCAAGGTGGTGGTCGACGGCCGCTGGGCGACCAGCGGCACCAACCGCACCGACGCTGAGGCCCTCGTCCGGGTGGTGGACCGGGCCCTTGCCGCCGCACCGCTGCGGCCGGTCGACCCCGACTGGCCCGGGCTGGCCCCGCCGCAGGCCGCACCCCCGGTCGACCACTACGACGAGGCCACCGCGGTGGCTGCCCCAGAGGAGCGGGCCCGGGTGGTCCGCGACTTCGTCGCCGCCGGGGCCGGCCGTGAGCCACTTCGGGGTGCCGGGTTCTGCGACACCAGCGGGTGGCGCACCGCCTTCGCCAACTCTGCCGGCCAACGGCTCGAGGGTCGGTCGACCCGGGCCACGGTGGAGGCCATCCACCGCACGGCCACCTCCGACGGCCGCGGCTGGCAGACGTCGGGCCGGCTGGCCGACCTCGACGGCTCCGCGGCTGGGCGTACCGCGGCGGAGAAGGCCCGGATCGGCGATTCCAACACCTCCGACCTGCCGCCGGGGCCCTACGAGGTGGTGTTGGAACCGGCCTGCGTAGCCGATCTGTTGGACTTTCTCGTGGGCCACGGCTTCAACGCCAAGGCTCATGAGGAGGGCCGGTCGTTCGTGGAGCTGGGCCGCGCCCAACTCGACCCTGCCATCGACCTGTGGGACGACGCCACCGACCCGCGGGCCATCGGCCGGGCCTTCGACGCCGAGGGGACGCCCAAGCGCCGCCTCGACCTGGTGCGTGGTGGGGTGTGCCAGGCCCTGGCCCACGACCGCCGCACCGCCAAGCGTGCCGGTGGGAACGCGGAGAGCACCGGCCACGCCGGTGGGGCCAACAGCGGCGGCGTGTGCAGCAACCTCTTTTTGGCTCCGGGGAGGTCGCCCGTGGCCGACTTGGTCGCCGCCGTCGAGCGGGGACTGCTGGTCACCGAGTTCTGGTACACCCGGATCCTCGACCCCAAGACCCAGGTCGTCACCGGCCTCACCCGCAACGGCACCTTCCTGATCGAGAACGGGCAGGTCAGAGGGGGCATCCGCAACCTGCGCTTCACCCAGTCCTACGTGGAGGCCCTGTCGCCCGGGAACGTGCTCGGGGTGGGCGACGACGCCCGCCTGTTCGGCGCCGACGCCCACGTCCCCACCCTCCACCTCCGGTCGTGGAACTTCACCGGGGGGGCCGGGGGCTGACGTGATCCTCCCTGAGGACATCGGGCGGGTGCGGGCGGCCACCGACTTCGTGTCCGTGGCCTCCGAGCACATCGCCCTCAAACGCGTCGGGCGGCGCTGGGTCGGGCTCTGCCCCTTCCACGCCGAGAAGACACCCTCGTTCTCGGTCAACGGGGAGGAGGGGCTGTACTACTGCTTCGGCTGTGGGGCAGGTGGTGACGCCATCAGCTTCGTCCAGCAGGTCGAGCACCTCGACTTCGCCGAGGCGGTCGAGCGCCTGGCCGCCCGGGCCGGGGTGCAGGTCCGCTACGACAACGCCGCGGTCTCCCAGGACCGCCAGCGGCGGGCCCACCTGGTCGAGGTGATGGAACGGGCCGTCGAGTGGTACCACCGGCGGCTGCTGTCCGGCCCGGACGCCGCCGCGGCCCGGTCGTACCTGCGCTCCCGCGGCTACGACGGCGAAGTGGTCCGGGCGTACCGGCTGGGGTGGGCCCCCGACGCCTGGGACGCGCTGTGTCGGGCCCTCGGCGTCGACGACGACACCCTCCGGGACACCGGCCTGGGCGTCCGCAACCGCATGGGCCGCCAGCAGGACGTCTTCCGGGCCCGGGTCATGTTCCCCATCTTCGACGTGCGCGGCGATCCCGTGGCCTTCGGCGGCCGCGCCCTCGAGGGAGGGTCGCCGCCCAAGTACCGCAACTCGCCCGAGACCCCGCTCTACTCCAAGAGCCGGGTGCTCTACGGCCTCAACTGGGCCAAGGCCGCGGTGGTCGAGGCGGGGGAGGTGGTGGTGTGCGAGGGCTACACCGACGTCATCGGCCTGGCCACCGCCGGGGTGCCCCGGGCGGTGGCCACCTGCGGCACGGCCCTGGCCGACGAGCACTTCCGGGTGCTCAAGAACTTCGCCCGGCGGGTGGTCCTGGCCTACGACGCCGACGCCGCCGGGCAGGCCGCGGCCGAGCGGTTCTACGAGTGGGAGAAGCGCTACGAGGTCGACATCCGGGTGGCCGAGCTTCCCACCGGCGCCGACCCGGGGGGGCTGGCCCAGACCGATCCCGCGGCCCTCCGGGCGGCCATCGAGGGGGCCCCGCCGTTCCTCGGGTTCCGGCTGGGCCGGGCCCTGGCCGGCGCCGACCTCCGCAGTCCCGAGGGCAGGGCCCGGGCCGCCGAGGCCGGGGTGGCGGTCGTCCGCGAGCACCCGGGCGACCTGGTCCGCGACCAGTACCTGATGCAGCTGTCCGACCGGGTCCGCATCCCCGCCGACCGTCTCCGCCGGCTGCTGGATGCGCCCTCACCCCCGGCCGGCGGGGCTCGTCCGGCGGCCCCGGCCCGCCCCACGCCGGAGCGGGCGGGACCCGAGATGGAGGCTCTCCGGGTGGCGGTCCACCGGCCGGAGGCGGTGGCCGACCGCCTGCACGAGGTGCTGTTCCAGTCGCCGGTGACGCTGGCCGCCTACCGGGCGTTGTGCTCGGCGGCCACCCTGCACCAGGCCCTGGAGACGGCCGACGCCACCGACGCGGCCGC
>JALYGL010000067.1 GCA_030777125.1 Actinomycetota bacterium | reverse complement strand
CTCCCACTCCACGGCCGCCACCAGGCCGAGCGCCACGACGACCGCAGCCACGGCCACGAACCCGAACAGCCCGGCACCCACATCGGCCTCGTAGTTTGCGAGGTCGGTGTTCGCGAACTGGATGTACAGACCGGCGGCGTGGAGCGCGACGACACCCCACCGCCAGCCCCATCCGTGCTCCCGGCGCTATCCGGGAGCGCCCTCAGTTCTGCGTGGGCGACCCGGGCAGGCCCAGGCTGGCGTAGATCTCGCGGGTCGCGGTGGACCGGTTGAGGGTGTAGAAGTGCAGCCCCGGCGCGCCCTCGGCCAGGAGCTTCTCGCACAGCTCGGTGGCCAGCTCGACGCCGCAACGGCGGACGTCTTCGGGGTTGTGGGCGAACGACTCCAGCCGGGCCACCATCTCCGGCGGCACCGCCGCGCCCATCTGTGCCATCCGCGGGATCGACGTCAGGGTGGTGACGGGCATGATCCCCGGGATGACCGGCTTGTACATCCCCCGCTCGGCCAGGTCGTCGACCAGTCCGAGGTAATCCTCGATCCCGAAGAAGAACTGGGTGACGGCGAAGTCGGCGAGCTCCATCTTCTCCACCAGCCGGTCGCGGTCGGTGGCCAGGTCGGCTGAGCGGGGGTGGCCCAGAGGATGGGCGGCCACGCCGATCGAGAAACAGCCGATGGCCCGGGCCAGCTCGACCAGCTCCACCGCGTTGCGCAGCTCCCCCTCGATGGCGTCGGGGTCGGTGGGCGGGTCGCCACCGAGGGCCATGAGGTTCTCCACCCCGGCCTTGCCGAAGTCGACCAGGATCTCGGCCAGCTCCAGGCGGGTGTGGGCCACGCAGATCAGATGCGCCATCGGGGTCAGGGTGGTGGTTCGCAGCATGCCGACGACCAGGTCGTGGGTGCGCTGGCGCGACGACCGCCCGCCCCGGTAGGTGACCGACACGAACGACGGGTCCAGGGGCTGGAGCTCGATCAGGGTGCGGGCCAGGGTGGCCTGCTCGGCGTCGTTCTTGGGGGGGAAGAACTCGAACGAGAACGTCCGCCCGGCGGCGAGGAGGTCGGCGATCCTGGCCACCGTCTCACAACCCCCTTCTGCGCCGGGCGGCCTGGAGCGCGTTGCGCAGCAGCATGGCGACCGTGGTGGGCCCGACGCCTCCCAGCCGGGGCGTCACCCACCCGGCCACTTCGGCCACGGACTCGTCGACGTCGCTCAGCAGGCGTCTCCCCTCCCATGTGATTCCGGCGCCGACGACCGCAGATCCGGGACGGACCATCTCGGGCCGGATCATGTTCGGCACCCCCGCCCCGGCCACCACGATGTCGGCCTGCCCGGTGTAGCGGTCCCAGTCGGCCACGCCCGTGTGCACGACGGTGACGGCGGCGTTGGCCGCCGGGCGCTTGAGCGACAGCAGCATCGACAGGGGCCGGCCCAGGGTGGGCCCGCGGCCGACGATCACCACGTGGCGTCCCTCCACCGGGACCCCGTAGTGGACGAGCAGGGCCTGGATGCCCGCGGGCGTGCACGGCAACGGCGCGTCGGCACCCAGCGCCAGCAGGCCCAAGTTCTGGGGGTGCAGACCGTCGGCGTCCTTGGCCGGGTCGACGGCGGTCATGGCCTCGTTGAAGTCGAACCCCGCGGGCACGGGGTTCTGGACGATGAAGGCGTCGACCGCGGGGTCGGCGTTGAACCGCTCCACCGCATCCAGCAGGTCGCCCTGGGTGCCGGAGGCGGGAATGTGCTGGTGCCGCGAGCCCATGCCGACGGCTGCGCAGGCCTCCTGCTTCTTCCTCACGTACCCGGCGCTGGCCGGGTCGTCGCCCACCAGGATGGTGCCCAGCCCGACCTCCACACCGCCGGCGGCCAGCTTGGCCACCTCCTCGGCCACCTCGGCCAGCACCGCCTCCACGACGGGGGCCGCGGCCATGACGATTGCGCCCCGGTCCTCGCTCAATGCCGGAACTGCCTCTCGCCCGTGAGCACCATGGCGATCCCGTGCTCGTCGGCAGCCGCCGTCACCTCGTCGTCGCGCACGCTCCCCCCGGGCTGGACCACCGCGGTCACGCCCGCGGCGGCCACCATGTCGAGGCCGTCGCGGAACGGGAAGAAGGCGTCGCTGGCGCACACGCCCCCCTTGGCCCGGCCGGCCGCCTTCTTCACCGCCAGCTCCCCGGGGTCGACTCGGTTCTGCTGGCCGGCGCCGACTCCCACGGCCATCCCCCCGGCGACGAGCACGATGGCGTTGGACGTGACCGCGGCGCAGACCTTCCAGGCCAGCTCCAGGTCGAGCCACTGATCGTCGGTGGGGGCGACCTTGGTGACGACCCGCCAGGCGTCGCGTCCGGCGACCAGCCGGTAGGACTCCTGGACCAGGAACCCGCCGCTGATCTGGCGCAGGTGCATCGGTTGGCGCCCGGGCGCCGGCGCTTCCAGCACGCGCGTGTTCTTGCGCTTGGTGGCGAACACGTCGAGCGCCGCCGCCGAATACCGCGGAGCGATGACCACGTCCGCCTTGGGGTTGGCGGCCATCTCCGCGGCCAGCATCTCGTCGACCGGCTGGCTCAGGGCGACGATCCCGCCGAACGCCGACATGGGGTCGCACTCGAAGGCCCGCTCGTACGCCACTGCGGCCGACTCGGCCACCGCCACCCCGCACGGGTTGGCGTGCTTCACGATGACGGCAGCAGCCCGTTCACCGAGCTGGTGCACCAGCTGCCAGGCGGCCTCGGCGTCGAACAGGTTGAGGTACGACAGCGCCATCCCCCCGTGCTGCACCACGCCGTCCCACCAGCTCGAATGCCCCGTACGCCGGTAGCGGGCGCCCTGCTGGTGCGGGTTCTCGCCGTAGCGGAGGTCCTGGGCCCGCTCCAGCGACAGGTGGACGGTAGGGGGAAGGCCGTCCTCGTCGCGGTCGAACCACGACACGATCTCGGCGTCGTAGGCGGCGGTGTGTGCGAAGGCGGCCCGAGCCAGACGGCCGCGGGTGTCGGCGCCCAGGGCGCCGTGCTCTCTAAGCTCGGCCAGCACCGCCGGGTAGTCGTCGGGATCGACGACGACGCCCACGTGGGCGAAGTTCTTGGCCGCGGCCCGCACCATGGTCGGACCGCCCACGTCGATCATCTCCACCGACGGCGCCGACGCGAACGGGTACAGGTTGCAGACCACCAGGTCGACGGGGACGATGCCGCGGGCGCCGAGGTCGGCCAGGTGCTCGGGCTTGTCGCGGTCGGCGAGGATGCCGCCGTGGACGGCGGGGTGCAGCGTCTTGACCCGCCCGCCCAGCATCTCCGGGCTGCCGGTCACTTCGCCGACCTCGAGGCAGTCGATGCCCGCGGCGGCCAGGGAGGCGGCCGTGCCGCCGCTGGAGACCAGCTCCCACCCCAGCTCCGCCAGGCCTGCGGCCAGGTCGGTCAGCCCCGTCTTGTCGTAGACGGACAGCAGGGCCCGAGCCGCCCTGTGAGCGGGATGCGAGGCGCTCACGACCGCTCCTCCAGGAACCGGCGGATGGTCTCGGGGTAGAGCCGGTGCTCGACCGCCTTGATCCGCTCGTGGAGGGTGTCGACGGTGTCACCGGGGAGCACGGGCACCGCCTCCTGGGCCAGGATCGGGCCGCGGTCGACCTCGGGGGTGGCGATGTGGACGGTGCAGCCGGTGACCTTCACGCCCGCGGCCAGGGCGTCGACCACGGCGTGGGCCCCGGGGAACGACGGCAGCAGCGAGGGATGGGTGTTGAGCACCCGGTCGCCGAAGGCGTCGAACACGGGCTTGTCGAGGATGGTCATGAACCCGGCCATGACCACCAGGTCGACGCGGTGCCGGTCCAGGGCGTCGACCACCAGATGGGTGAACTCGAGCCGGTCGGGGCCGCGGGCCACGACCTCAGCGGGTACCCCGGCGGCTTCGGCCACCGCAGTGGCCCGGCACGGGCGGTCGACCACCACGGCGGCCACCGGCAGCCCGGCACCAAGGATGGCCTCCAGGTTGCTCCCTCCACCGGACGCCAGCACGCCGATCCTCGCCTCTGCGACCCCCACGCAGGCACGGTACCAGCGGCCCCCGCTCGGCTCAGAGCCCGGCGACCACCTCGGCGGCGCGACGGCCCACGTCGGTCGGGTCCAGCACGACCGCCGCACCCGCCGCCTCGAGGGCCTCGATCTTGGGCCGGGCCCCGCCCCGGCCGCCCGACACGATGGCGCCGGCGTGACCCATGCGCCGCCCCGGCGGCGCGGTGACGCCGGCCACGTAGGCCACGACGGGCGTCGTCATCTGGGCGACGACCTCGGCCGCGGCCTCCTCGTCGGTGCCGCCGATCTCGCCGATGAGGATCACCACGCGGGTCTCCGGGTCAGCCTCGAACAGTCGCAGACAGTCGATGAAGCCGGTCCCGGGCACGGGATCGCCACCGATCCCGACACACGTGGTCTGGCCGATCCCCTGGGCGGTGAGCTCGGCCACGGCCTGGTAGGTGAGAGTGCCCGAGCGCGACACGATGCCCACCGGTCCTCCGGCCAGGGCGATCTCGCCCGGGATGATCCCCACGTTGCACCGCCCCGGCGAGATGACCCCGGGGCAGTTGGGCCCCAGCAGGCGGGTGCCGGGGAAGTCCCGGGCCAGGCGCTGGAACGTCGCCACCTCGTCGTGCAGGGGGATCCCTTCGGTGATGCAGACCACGAGGGCGATGCCGGCGGCCGCGGCCTCCACCACCGCGGCCGCCGCCGCCCGGGCCGGGACGAACACCACGCTGGCGTCGGCCTCCGTCTCGACCACCGCTTCGGCCACCGTGTCGAACACGGGGATGCCGTCGACGTCGACGCCGCCCTTGCCCGGAGTGACGCCGGCCACCACCGACGTGCCGTACGCCCGGTTGCGCAGGCCGTGGAAGCGGCCCTGGCTGCCGGTGAGGCCCTGGACGACCACCCGGGTCGACTCGTCGACCAGGATGCTCATACGGACGCTTGGCGCGCCAGAGCGACCGCCGTGGACGCGGCCTCGAGCATGGTCGGGCGGGACACCACCTTGTCCGAGGGGGAGGCGGCGAGCAGCGCCCGCCCCTCCTCGGCGTTGGTGCCGTCGAGGCGCACGACGATCGGGCTGCGCAGGTCGACCCGCTCCAGCGCCTCGAGGATGCCCTTGGCCACCTCCTCACCCCGCGTGATGCCGCCGAAGATGTTGACGAACACGGCGCGCACCCGGTCGTCGGAATTGACCACGTCGAGGGCGGCGGCGATGACGTCGGCAGAGGCGCCACCGCCGACGTCGAGGAAGTTGGCGGCCGAGCCGCCGACCTGGCTGACCACGTCGAGCGTGCTCATCACCAGCCCGGCGCCGTTGCCGATGACCCCCACCGTGCCGTCCAGGCCGACGTAGTTCAGCCCCTTCTCGCGGGCCCGCGCCTCCCGGGGGTCGAGGTCGTCGGCGTCCCTCCACTCGTCCCACTCCGGGTGCCGGTAGGCGGCGTTGTCGTCGAGGGAGACCTTGGCGTCGAGGGCCATGACGCGCCCGTCGCCGGTGAGCACGAGGGGGTTGACCTCCACCAGCTCGGCGTCCCCGGCCACGTAGGCGTCGTACAGCTGCACCAGGACCGCCGCCGCTCCGGTCCTGGCCTCGGGATCGAGACCGGCCTGCTCCACCATGGCCCCGGCCTCGACCTGGGTCAGGCCGTCGAGGGGGTTGACCGGGAGACGGACGATGGCGTCGGGGTCCTCCGCCGCCACCTCCTCGATGTCGACGCCGCCCCGGGCCGACAGCATGGCCAGGTGGAGCCGGGCGGCCCGGTCGAAGGTGACCGACGCGTAGTACTCGCGGGCGATGTCGGAGGCCCGCTCGACGAGCAGCACTCGGACGGCGTGGCCCCGGATGTCCATGCCCAGGATGGCCTCCGCCGCGGCCCGCATGGCGTCGGCATCGGCCACGACCTTGATGCCGCCCGCCTTTCCCCGGCCGCCGACACGGACCTGGGCCTTGGCCACCGCCGGATACCCCAGCGATCCGGCCGCGGCCACGGCTTCGTCGACGGTGCGGGCCACGACGCCGAGCGTGGCCGGCAGCCCGGCGCGGGCGAGGAACTGCTTGCCCTGGTACTCGAGCAGGTCCACGACCCTCCTTCGGTGCGGGGCCGCATACTAGTGGCGTGCCCCCCGACCGCCCCCTCCGACCGACCGTGCCGCGGGGTCGGACGCTCGTGGTGACCGGTCTGGGTGCGGTGCTCTTCGCCGCCCTGGTCTTCGCTCTGGCCACCAGCGTCCTCCGCTCGGCGTCGGAGAGCTCGGCCACCGCCCCGGTGGAGTTCGACGTCGGGCCGGCCGACCAGCGCCGGGCCGTGATCGAGCGCGACGGTCCGCTCCTGTTCCCCGACGCCCTCAACCGGGACCGCGACATCTACGTCCAGCACCTGTCCGGGGTCGGTTGGAAGGTGTTCGAAGCCCGTCCCCCCGGCGCACCCAGGCGCTGCGTCCTGCGGTGGGAAGGACCGGCCGGCCGGTTCGTCGACCCGTGCACGGGCGCCGCCTACCCGGCGGACGGCGCCGGTCTGGTGTCCTACCCCACGAGGGTGGACGACGACGGCCGGCTCCGGGTCGACCTCCGCAACCCGCAACCTCCGGGCTCCGGCTGAGGGGTCGTCCCGCCGGAACGTCAGCCGTCCGCAGGGACGGCTTGGGGCCAGGCGGCCAGGCTGGCGCCGGACGGGTCCCACGACGGCTGGTCCGGCGCCGTCTGGCGGGGGAACCGGGCCACCACCCGGGTGCCGACACCGGGCTCCGAGATGACCTCCACGGTGCCGCCGAAGGACCCGGCCCGGTCCTGCATGTGCAGCAGCCCGCCCCGGCGCCGGAGGCCGTCGGGTGTGAAGCCCCGGCCGTTGTCCTGAAGGCTCACGACCAGCCAGTCACCTTCGAAGTGGAGGTCGATGGCCATCTCGGTGGCCTCCGCATGCTTCAGCGCATTGGTCAGGGCCTCGCTCAGCAGGAAGTACACGCCGCTCTCGATCTCCGGGGCCAGCCGGGGGAACGGGTCGGGGAAGCAGCTGAACCGCACGGGCACGGGCAGCCGGCCGACGTAGCTGTGCACGGCCGGCGCCAGCCCGCGATCGAGGAGGATCGACGGGTACAGGTTCTGCGTCACCTCCCGCAGGTGCTGAATGACCTCGTCGAGCTCCTCGCCCAGGGCGTCGAAGGCCTGGGCCGGGTCGGGCCGGCCGTCGCCGGAGACGTCACCGAGCAGACCGAGGCGCATCCGGAAGACGACCAGCTGCTGCTGGATGCCGTCGTGGAGGTCCCGGGCCAGCCGGCTGCGCTCCTCGTCCTGGGCGGCCACGATGCGTTGTGACGACTCCTGTAGGGCGGCAGCCTGGTGGGCGACGAGGTCGATCTTGTTGCGCAGCTCGACCCGCATCTCCTCCAGGGCCCGGGCCAGGATGCCGATCTCGTCCCGACCCCGGGACTCGAACGACGCGTCGACCTCGCCGTCGGCGATGCGTCCGGCGGTGCCGGCCAACGCCACCAGCGGCCGGATGAGGACCCGGAACAGCAGCAGTCCCAGAGCGACCGCGACCAGCGCCAGGACGATGATGGCGACCAGCCGGGTGCGGGCCAGTTCCGCGTGCAGCGGTGCCACCGGGTCGTTGAAGACCACGCCAAGCGCCCCCCGCACGGGGTCGCCCAGCCGCCCGACCTCGGTGTAAACCACGAACCGGTGTGTGCCGTCCACCTCCACCGGAGTCGGAACCTTGGGGAGCCCGGCCCCGTCGATGCCCGGTGGCCGCTGGGGCGCCGCCTTCAGGGTGCTGGCCTGCACGCGGTCCCCGGCCACCACGATCACGTCGTCCAGGCTGCCGATCTGACGCCGGAGCCCGTAGGCGAAGGCGTCGGCGAAGTCGTAGCCCCCGACCAGGAGCGGCGCGTCCGGCCCCGTCCCGATGGAGACGGGGACGGCTTGCACCCAGGTGCCCTTGGCCGTGGCCAGCAGCCGGCCGGAGGGCTCGTCGTACCCGCCTGACGCCGACCCCAGATCGGTCGTCGGGGCGATGGCGTCCCCGGCCCCCGCCGGTGGGTCGAGCTCCCGACCGCGGGCGTCGACCACCCGCAGGACGGTCAAGCCGAGGTTGCTGAGCCCCCGGCCCAGCTCGCCGGTCAGCTCGGCCCGCTGGGCGGGGGCGGTCAGGTTGCGCGCGTCCAGGAGCTGGGCCAGGTTCCGCATGTTGACCCGGAGCGTGTCCTCCCTGGAGTGGTAGGCGGCCTCGAGGACGCCGAGGTGGCTCGGGGCCAACTGCCGGGCCTGGCGGTTGAGGACGTCGCTGGTCAGGCGGGCGGCGACCACGGCGGTCACCGCGCTGGACACCAGCAGGGCCACGATCAGGGCCCCGACCACCTTGACCAGGATGGAGGAGTGGGGGCGCCAGCGGGGGTCGTCGCGGGGTTCCGCCCGGGCCCCGACGCGCGCCAGGATGCCCGGCGGGGCCAGGCCGCGCCTCACCGGGTCACGGGACCGATGGCGCGACCTGGGCCCGCGCCTGGGCGTCCCGGAGGGCGGCCGCCGCGTCCCTGCCCTCGCGCAGGACCTCGTCGATGGCCTGGGCGAACAGCTTGATCGGACCGGGGAAGGCGCCGAGCATCTCCGGCCTGGCGGTGCGGGCCTGTTCGAGCACGACGCGCAGGTTCGGGTCGCGGAAGAACGGGTCGTCCATCAGCCGGGGACGCGCCGGGAGACGACCCTGCTCGGTGGCGTAGCGCAGGGCGTAGCGGTCGTCGGTCACGTGGACCATGAAATCGAACGCCAGGCTCCGGTTCTTCGACCCCTTGGGGACCCACAGGCTGCTGCCTCCCATTGCCGACCCTTCGGTGCTCCCGCTCCGGCCCCGGGGCATGAGCGCGGTGCCGAACCGGCCGGCGGAAGCCTCCCGCAGCTTGGGCAGCTCCCACGAGCCACTGGCCAGCAAGGACGTCTGGCCGGTCTGGAACAGGGCCACGGCATCGGCCGAGCCGGCGTCGGCCGCCCGCGGCGGGAAGGCCAGGCCCTCCTTCACCAGCCCGGCGAGGAAGTCCACGGCCTCGACCACCGGTGGGGTGTCCATGGTGAAGGCCGGCGAGCCGTCGGGCCGGCTGGTGACCAGCTCGCCGCCGTTGGCCGCGATCCATCCGTAGGTCCACCACGTGCTGGTGGGCATGGCGATGGCCCGCCGGGAGCCGTCCGGAGGAGTCAGGGCCCGGGCCAGTCCCCGGAAGTCCTCGAACGACATCGGGCCCAGCGGAAGGGGCACGTTGGCCGCTCGCAGATGGTCCTCGTTGTAGATCAGGACCAGGGCATTGGTGTCCAGGGGGACCCCGTAGTACCGGTCCGACCACCGCACGTCCTGGACGGCGCCCACGAAGTACTCGTCGGCGCTCAGGCGCCCCCGCCACAGGTCGTCGACCGGCTCGGCCAACCCCTGACTGGCGGCGGAGAAGGCGTGGCCCTGCACGACGTCGGGCGGGTTGCCGGTGCTGATGCCCGCCCTCACCGTCTCGGGCATGAGCCGGATGGCGCCCTTGTCGACGGCCACCCGGACGTTCGGATGCTCGGCCTCGAAGTCGCGCACGGCGTCGACGAACGGGGCGGTGACCCAGTCGTCGGTCATGAGGACGCGCAGGGTGGTGACATCCGCCGAGTCGCCCCGGTCGCTGCTGCACGCCACCGCGGCGAGGAGGAGCGCGACCAGGCCGCCGAACCACCGGCGATACCGCACCGCAACACTGGTGTGCGTCATCACGTGCTCCCACCGACGCCGAAGGGATGTCCGATCAGCCAAGCAGCTGAGCGCCCTCAGCACAACGGGTACTGGCACGACTTCGATGGTGGGGGCACCCGGGTGCTTCGCCACCATCAATCGACGTTGCGGTGGAGGAAGAAGAGGACGGCGGCGACGCGGTGGTTGATGTCGAGCTCCTCGCTCAGGCCCAGCTTCCGGAAGATGGAGTTGATGTGCTTCTCCACCGCCCGCTCCGACAGGTAGAGGGTCTGGGCGATGGCCGCGTTGGTGCGGCCGCTGGCCATGAGGGCCAGGACCTGGTGCTCGCGCTCGGTGAGGCCGTGCACCCGCGAGCGGGTGCGGCGGCGCTGCGCCTCCATGAGGGCATCCACGACCTTCGGGTCGAGGATCGACCCGCCCCGGGCCACCTCGCGGATGGCCTCCGCCAGCTGGGCCGGGCGCCCCAGCCGCTCCTTGAGCAGGTAGGCCAGGCCATTGGAGCCGTCACGGAGGAGCTCCAGGGCGTACTCCGGGTCGGCGTACTGCGAGAGGATCACAACACCGATGCGGGGATGCTTCTCCCGGATGACATGCGCGGCTTCGATCCCCTCGGCCCGGTGCGTCGGGGGCATCTTGATGTCGAGGACGACGGCGTCCGGTTCGGAGTCCTGGATGCGGCCCATCAGCTCGACGGGGTCCCCCGCCACGCCCACCACTTCGATGCCCGGCACGGATGACAGGACGCTCCTGGCACCCTCCCGGACGAGGTACTCGTCGTCGGCGACGACAACCCGCAGCGATCCTGAGCCGTCGCTCTGAGCAGGCCTCACGGACCCGCCAGGCCCGGCCACGGTGGTGCTAGCACCCCCCTTCAGAAACGCATGGCATCACCATTTCCCCCTGGCCCCCCGTTGTGACCCAATTATGGCGAAACGAACAACCGGCTCGCGCCGGCGCATCCGAGGGTGAGACAGACAGCGTCTCAGCTGCAGAGGCACGGCCGGAAGTGGCGCCTGCGACGGACGGCACCGCTCCGGAACAGCCCCGCACGAGGCGGAGGGCGACGAATGGGAAGACCGAGGAGACTGTCGACCACCACCGACGACTCCGAGCTGGCGGTGGAGTACGTGAAGAGCCGCCGGGCTGTTCGTCTGCTCGGGTCCCACCGCGGGGAGAAGCTGCCGCCGGTCGAGATACCGGTCGACCGGCTGTGCCAGACACTGGGCATCGAGCCCCGCCAGCTCGGCTCCCCTGAGACCTATGTCCTCTTCGCCGGCGTCCAGGGCGGGGCGGCCGGCGGGCTTCGTGACCTGGTCGGCACCTTCGCCAACGAGGACGACGGACGCCAGGCGTTCAGCCGCCTACGAGTCCAGCACCCGGCGCTGCGAGGCTGGGCCGAGCTGGCGGCCATCGACGGGTTCGGTCGAGTCCGCCAGATCTGCTGGTTCGGGCTCGGGTCCGACCGACCCGTCGCCCTGGACGCGAGCGGCGAGGTCGTCCCCCTCGGCAACCCCCGCCGCCGTCGTCGCCGGCGCGCTGGCACGGCCGCCGAACGGCCGGCCGGCAACGTGGCCTCCTTCTAGGCCGACCTCACGCCCGCTTCAGGGGCGACCAGGCCAGCAGCAGCCGCTTCTCGCCCACGCTGGGGAAGCGCACCACCACCTCGGCCTTGTCGCCCGAGCCGATCTTCTCCAGGATCACCCCTTCGCCCCACTTGGCGTGCACCACGTCGTCGCCCACCGAGACGCCGAGCTGGTCCGCGCCGGTCGACCGCGGGGCCCGGGGCCGGAGCGCAGACTCCACGATCCGATCCCGGTTCGACGCCGCTCCCCCGCCGAACCGCGACCCTGACCCGAGCCCGGAGGCGGAACGGGCCCTGCGGCTGCCCTCGACCAGGGCGGTGAGTTGCTCGGGGATCTCCTTCAGGAACCGGCTGGGGGGGTTGTACTGCGTGGTGCCGAACAGCATGCGGCTCCAGGCGTGGGAGAGGTACAGCCGCTGCCGGGCCCGGGTGATGCCCACGTAGCAGAGTCGGCGCTCCTCCTCGAGCTCCTCGGGCTCGCCCAGGGACCGGAGGTGCGGGAAGACACCGTCCTCCAGCCCGATCAGGAACACGGCGTCGAACTCGAGGCCCTTGGCCGTGTGCAGGGTCATGAGGACGACGCTCGACTCCTCCGGGTCGAGGTCGTCGGCGTCGGACACCAGGCTCACCGTCTCCAGGAACTCGGCGATCCCTGAACCGGTCCCCTCGGCTTCGGCCCGCTCCTCGAACGCCCGGGCCACCCCGACCAGCTCGGCCAGATTCTCCAGCCGGCCCTGTGCATCGATGGAGCGCTCAGCCTCCAACTCGGCCGCGTACCCGGTGCGGGCCAGCACCGCCTCCAGGGCCGCGGCGGGCGTGGGGTCTGCCGCCCGCAGCTCGTCGAGGAGGCCCACCACCTGGCGGATGCCGACCAGGGCCCGACCACCGACTCCGGCCTCCTCGGCTTTGACCAGGGCGTCGGCGAAGGGCCGCCCCCGTGACGCGGCCCACGCCTCCAGCCGGGCGATGCTGGTGTCGCCCACCCCCCGCTTCGGCACGTTGACCACCCGCTTGAGCGAGACCTCGTCGTTGGGGTTGGCCAGCGCCCGCAGGTAGGCCAGCGCGTCGCGGACCTCCCGCCGCTCGTAGAAGCGGGTGCCGCCGATGACCTTGTAGGGCACGTGGCCGCGGACCAGGTGCTCCTCGAGCACGCGGCTCTGGGCGTTGGTGCGGTAGAAGACGGCCATGTCGCCCCACCGCCAACCGGACTCGTGGAGCCGGCTCATCTCGCTGACCACCCACGACGCCTCGTCGCCCTCGTCCTCGGCGAAGTAGCGCTGGATCAGCTCGCCGCCCACCTGCTCCGTCCACAGGGCCTTGGGCTTGCGCAACAGGTTGTTGGCGATCACCGCGTTGGCCGCGTCGAGGATGGTCTGGCTCGACCGGTAGTTCTGCTCGAGGACGATGAGCGTGGCCTCGGGGAAGGCGTCCTCGAACTCCAGGATGTTCTTGATGTCGGCGCCCCGGAACCGGTAGACGCTCTGGTCGCTGTCGCCGACGACGCAGATGTTGCGGTGCTCGGCGGCCAGGAGCACGACCAGCTCGTTCTGGGCCCGGTTGGTGTCCTGGTACTCGTCGACCAGCACGTGGCGGAACCGCTGCCGGTAGGAGGCCAGGACCTCGGGCTGGGCGCGGAACAGGGCGACCGTCTGGTGCAGCAGGTCGTCGAAGTCCATGGCGTTGGCATCGTGCAGGCGGCGCTGGTACTCGCGGTAGACCTCGGCGATGCGCTTCTCGTAGATGGTGCGCGCCCGCTCGGCGTAAACGTCCACCCCCACCAGCTCGTTCTTGGCCGCGCTGATGACGGCGTGGACGGACCGGGGCGGGAACCGCTTGGCGTCGATGTCGAGGTCGCGCAGCACGTAACCGGTGAGGCGCTCGGCGTCGCCCTGGTCGTAGATGGTGAACGACGACGAGTAGCCGAGGTGGTGGGCGTGGGGGCGCAGGATGCGCACGCAGGCGGAGTGGAAGGTGGACACCCACATCTTGCGGGCCACGGGGCCGACCAGGGCGGCCACCCGGTTCTTCATCTCGTCGGCGGCCTTGTTGGTGAAGGTGATGGCCAGGATCTCGAACGGCGACACACCCATCTGGCGGACGAGGTACGCCACTCGGTGCGTCAGCACGCGGGTCTTGCCCGACCCGGCGCCGGCCACGATCAGCAGCGGCCCCTCGGTGTGGGCCACCGCCTCCCGCTGGACGGGGTTCAGCCCCTCCAGCAGGCCCGTGTCGAAGTCGGCTACTCCCATTCGATGGTGCCCGGGGGCTTGGACGTGATGTCGAGGGCCACGCGGTTCACGCCCGGGACCTCGGCGATGATGCGGCTCGACATGCGTTCGAGCACGTCGTATGGCAGGCGGGCCCAGTCGGCGGTCATGGCGTCGTCGCTGGTGACGGCCCGGACCACGACCGGGTAGGCGTACGTGCGCTCGTCCCCCATGACCCCCACCGTGCGCACCGCGGGCAGCACGGCGAAGCTCTGCCACAGGTCCCGGTAGAGCCCGGCCCGCTTGATCTCCTCGGTGACGATGGCGTCGGCCTGGCGCAGGATCTCCAGCCGCTCGGGGGTGACGGTGCCCACGATGCGAACGGCTAGTCCCGGCCCTGGGAACGGCTGGCGCCACACGATCTCCTCGGGCAGCCCCAGCTCCTCGCCCACGGCCCGCACCTCGTCCTTGAACAGGTTGCGCAGGGGCTCCACCAGCTCGAACTGCATGTCGTCGGGGAGCCCTCCCACGTTGTGGTGCGACTTGATCCTGGCCGCGTCCTTGGTGCCGGACTCGATGATGTCCGGGTACAGCGTGCCCTGGACGAGGAACCGGGCGTCCTCGAAGTCGGTCGCCACCTCCTCGAACACCCGGATGAACGTCTCGCCGATGGCCTTTCGCTTCTTCTCCGGGTCGATCACGTCGTTCAGAGCGTCGAGGAACCGGTCGGCGGCCTTGGCGTGGACCAGGTCGACCTTGAACTGGCGCCTGAACGTGTCCTCCACCTGGTCGGCCTCGCCCGCCCGCATGAGACCCGTGTCGACGAACACGCAGGTGAGCTGGTCGCCGACCGCCTTGTGCACCAGGGCCGCGGCCACAGCGGAGTCGACGCCCCCGGAAAGGCCGCAGATCACCTTCTCGGAGCCGACCTGGGCCCGGATGGACGTCACCGCGGTCTCGACGATCGACGTCATGGTCCAGCGCGGCAGGCACCCGCACACGTCGTAGAGGAAGTGCTTCAGGACCTCCTGCCCGCGGGTGGTGTGGGCCACCTCGGGGTGGAACTGGACACCGTAGAGGAGCCGGTCGGGATCCTCCATGGCGGCCACGGGCACGGCGTCGGTGCGGGCGGTGACCCTGAAACCCTCGGGCGCGGTGACGATGGAGTCGTTGTGGCTCATCCACACGTCCTGGCGCAGCGGCAGCTCCCCGAACAGGACCGAGCCGGCCGTGACGTCCAGACCGGTGCGCCCGTACTCGGCCACCCCCGTGCGGGCGACCTCGCCCCCGAGCTGCTGGGCCACCAGCTGCGCCCCGTAGCAGATGCCCAGGACGGGCACGCCGCTGTCGTAGAGCGCGGGGTCGAGCGACGGCGCTCCCTCGACGTGGACCGACGCCGGGCCGCCGCTCAGGATGATGCCCGCCGGCCGGCGGTCCAGCATCTCCTCGAGAGGCATGGTGCGAGGCACGATCTCGCTGTAGACGTGCGCCTCGCGCACCCGGCGGGCGATGAGCTGGGCGTACTGGGCGCCGAAGTCGACGACCAGGACGGTTTCGGCGTCGGGTCGCGTCACGGCCATGGCCCAGCCTACCGGCGACGGCCCGGAACGGGCGGGACCACGTTGCGGCAGCATCGGTGAGCGGACGCCGGCGGGGCTGGGCCCCCCCGGCATGAACTACGTGCGGCGGTAGCGGCGGACGGCGAGGGGCGCGAACACGGCGACGATCCCGATGCACCAGGCGACCGCGATGAGGACCGTCGCGCCGGTGGCGCGTCCGGCCAGCAGCCCCCGGACGGCGTCGACCGTGTCGCTGACCGGCTGGTGGTCGGCGTAGGCCCGCAACGGTCCGGGCATGGTCGAGGTCGGCACGAACGAGTTCGACGCGAACACCAGCACGGCCATGAACGGGAAGGCGGCGGCTTGGGCCGCCTCGGCGTTGCCGGTGCTCAGCCCGATGAGGGCCATGACCCACGACATGGCGAACCCGAACAGCAGCAGCAGGAGCATGGCGCCGACGAACTGGGCCACGGTGCCCTCGACCCGGAAGCCCACGAGGAAGCCGACCACCACCATGAGAAAGATGACCAGCAGGTTGCGGACGGAGTCGGCGATGGTCCGCCCGGCCAGCACCGCCGACCGCGCCATGGGCAGCGAACGGAACCGCTCGATGAGCCCCTTCGACATGTCCATGGCCAGGCCCACGCCCGTGTTGATGCTGCCGAACGTGACCGTCTGCACGAAGATCCCGGGCATCAGGTAGTCGACGTAGCGGTAGCCCTGGACCTCGATGGCCCCGCCGAACACGTATCGGAACATCAGCACGAGGATGACCGGCTGGACGGTGGAGAACACGAGGGTGGTGGGGACGCGGAACAGACCGATCAGGTTGCGCTGGGCGACCGCCAAGGCGTCGCCGACCGCCGACCAGAGCGTCGGGTGGGCCCGAGCTTCCGCCGGGACGGCGGTCGTGCTCATGCCGCACCTCGTCGACGGTGTCGGCCCCGGCGGGCGACAGGGGCGTCGGTGGACCCGCCGCCGGCACCGTCGCGCACCGGCGCGGTTCGGTGGCCGGTGAGCTGGAGGAAGACGTCGTCGAGGGACGGCTCGCGCACCGTCACCCATTCGGGGGTGAGCCCGCTGCCGTCGAGGACCCGGACGGCGGCGAGCAGGGCCGGGCCGGCGTCGGCCACGGTGAGGGCGACGGTGCGCCCATCGTCGAGCACTTCGCCTGGGCCGACGCCGCTCAACGCCGTGCGGGCGCGCTCGGCGTCGGCCGGGTCGGGCATGCGCACCTCCACGATGGTGGCGGCCAGCCGGTGCTTGAGCTCCCCGGCGGTGCCCTCGGCGATGACCCTGCCCCCGTCGATGACCACGATGCGGTCGGCCAGCCGCTCCGCCTCCTCGAGGTACTGCGTCGTCAGCAGGACGGTCGTGCCGTCCTCGACCAGGTTGGTGATGACGGCCCACAGATCGTTGCGGCCGCGGGGGTCGAGCCCGGTGGTCGGCTCGTCGAGGAAGAGCACCGGCGGGGTGTGGACCAGAGCCGCGGCCAGATCGAGGCGGCGGCGCATGCCGCCCGAGTACGTGCGGACCGGCCGGTCGGCGGCTTCACGCAGGTCGAACCGCTCCAACAGCTCGCCGGCCCGGGCTGAGATGGCGGCCCGGGGCAGGTGGGTCAACCGGGCGACCATCCGCAGGTTCTCCCGTCCGGTGAGGTTCTCGTCCACGGCCGCGTACTGGCCGGCCAGGCCGATGGTGGCCCGCACCGCGTGCGGCTCGGCGGCCACGTCGCGACCGAGGACCAGGGCCCGGCCCTGATCGGGACGGAGGATGGTGGTGAGGATACGGACGGCGGTGGTCTTGCCCGCGCCGTTGGGCCCGAGCAGGCCGAGAATCGTGGCTGAGGGAACGGCGAAATCGACCCCGGCCAAGGCCACCACGTCGCCGAAGCGCTTGCCGAGGTTCTCGGCCACGATGGCGACGTCGCTCATGGCACGATCGTCGCACCGGACGCCTGGTCGGTCGGAGTATTTCTAGCGGCCGGCGCCCATCCCGATGCCTTGCGAGTGCTGGAGGTTCTTGCCCTCGGTCTGCAGGGCGGGCGCCACCATCACCTCGGCCTTCTGGAACTCCTTCACCGTCTCGTAGCCGCAGGTCGCCATCGACGTGCGCAGGGCGCCGAGCAGGTTGAGCCGGCCGTCGTTCTCGTGGGCCGGGCCGACGAGGATCTCCTTCAGGGTGCCCCGCGTGGCGGTTCGCACCCGCGCGCCGCGCGGCAGCGTGGGGTGGAAGGTGGCCATGCCCCAGTGGTAGCCCCGTCCGGGCGCCTCCACGGCCGCGGCCAGAGGGGATCCCACCATCACCGCGTCGGCCCCGCACGCAATGGCCTTGGCGATGTCGCCGCCGGTGCTCATCCCGCCGTCGGCGATGACGTGCACGTACACGCCGGTCTCGTCGAGATGGCGCATCCGGGCCCCGGCGGCGTCGGCGATGGCCGTGGCCTGGGGGACGCCGAGGCCCAGCACCGCCCGGGTGGTGCAGGCGTGGCCCGGACCGACACCCACCAGGATGCCCACCGCGCCGGTGCGCATCAGGTGCAGAGCGGCCTGGTACGAGGCGCAGCCACCGACGATGACCGGGATGTCGAGCTCGCGGATGAAGCGCTTCAGGTTGAGCGGCTCGACCGTCTTCGACACGTGGTCGGCCGACACCACCGTGCCCTGGATGACCAGCAGGTCGAGGTCGGCCTCGAGGATGGCGTCGATGTACTGGGCCGTTCGCTGCGGCGTGATCGACGCGCAGGACACGACGCCCGCGTCCTTGATCTCCTGGATGCGCCGGCCGATCAGCTCCTCGCTGATCGGCTCGGCGTAGATCTCCTGCATGCGCAACGTGGCCTTGTCGGCGTCGAGGGACGCGATCTCGTCGAACAGCCCCTCGGGCTCCTCGTACCGGGTCCACAGCCCCTCGAGGTTCAGTACCCCGAGGCCCCCCTGGCGCCCGATCTCGATGGCGGTCGCCGGACTCACCACGCCGTCCATGGCCGAGGCCAGCAACGGCAGCCCGAACCGGAAGGCGTCGATCTCCCACGAGATGTCGACGTCCTCGGGGTCGCGGGTGCGACGGCTGGGGACGATGGCGATGTCGTCGAAGCCGTAGGCCCTGCGGCCTGATTTGCCGATACCGATCTCGATCTCTGCCACCTCGACCTCCCACGGCAGACAATACAGATCGGAGGGGCGCTACCAGGGGGATCGCTAGCGTCCGTTCATGCCCGGCGTCGGCACTGCGGTCAACGTGGCCACGGTCGTGGCCGGAACCGTGGCCGGCGTCGTCCTGGGCGACCGCCTACCCGAGCGGGTGCGAACCACGGTGTTGCAGGTCGTCGGCCTGATGACCCTCGTGATCGGCCTGCGGGAGGCGACGACGACCCGCAACGTGGTCTTCCCACTGGTGTCGCTGATCCTGGGCGCGGTGGCCGGCGAGGCGTTGCGGATCGAGGAGCGGCTGGACGGGCTGGGCGAGCGTCTGCGGCGGCGGGTGGAGCGGGGCGCCGAGCCCGGGAGCTCCCGCTTCACCGAGGGGTTCGTGGCCGCCAGCCTCGTCTTCTGCGTCGGCCCGCTGACCCTCCTGGGGTCGATCCGCGACGGCTTGGGCGGGCCCGATGCGTCACAGCTCCTGCTGGTGAAGGCCGCCCTCGACGGGGTGGTGGCGGTGGTCTTCGCCTCGACCCTGGGGTGGGGTGTGGGGTTCAGCGCTCTCACCGTGCTCGTCGTCCAGGGTGGTCTGACCGCCGGGGCCGGCGTTGCCGACGACCTCCTGACCGAGCGCATGGTGACGGAGATGACGGCGACCGGCGGCGTCATGATCCTCGGCATCGGTCTGCGCCTGTTGGATCTCCGCCAGGTGCGGGTGGCGTCCCTGCTTCCCGCCCTCCTGCTGGCGCCGATGGGCGTGGCCCTTTTCGCCCGCTGACCTGGTCGGGCCGTCAGGTGGTCAGTACGAGTCGAGCTCGGCCGCGGCCCGGGCGTGCTCGGCGGCCGCCTCGAGCAGGTCCCGCAGCCCGCCGGTCTTCAGGTTCGCCAGCACCCGACCGGGCGGCGTCTCGCCCCGCTCCCACTCCATCCACCAACCCAGCAGCTTGGTCGGGTCGGGCGGCGGGTGAGGCTCCATCGCCGGCAGCATAGGGCCATTACGCTGGGCCTGTGGCCGTGGAGGTGGTGGTGAACCGAGCCCGGTGCATGGCCAGCAAGGTCTGCCTGCACACCGCCGAGGGCGCGTTCGCGATCGTCGACGACGCCGCCGCGGTGGTGAACGCCGGCGCCGCGTCCGAGGACGACCTGTGCGCCGCGGCCGACGCCTGCCCGGTGGGCGCCATTACCGTGTTCCGGGACGGCACGCCGATCGCCTGACGCCCGACCACCCCGACTCTTGGTCGATCGGGCCCGCATGGGGGTGCCGCTCGACCAAGAGTGGACGGGTGGCGGTGCTACATGGAGCTGAAGCTGCTCCCAGCCGGCGTGGGGAACCCGCGGGCCTCCTCCTTCTCCGGCTTGTCGCTGATCAGCACCTCGGTGGTGAGCAGGATGGCGGCCACGGACGCGGCGTTCTGCAGGGCCGAGCGGGTGACCTTGGCCGGGTCGATGACCCCGGCCTTGAACAGGTCCTCGAACTCACCGGTGAGGGCGTTGAGGCCCACGGAGCCCGTCTCGTGCTCGAGCTGGCGCACCATGACCGACCCCTCGAGACCGGCGTTCGTGGCGATCCACTTCATGGGCGCATCGAGGGCCTTGCGGACGATCGACACGCCGGTGGCCTCGTCGCCGTCCAGCTTTACCTTGTCGACGGCCTCCCGGGCCCGGACGAGGGCCGTCCCACCGCCGGCCACGATGCCCTCCTCGATGGCCGCCTTGGTGGCCGAGACCGCGTCCTCGATGCGGTGCTTCTTCTCCTTGAGCTCCACCTCGGTGGCTGCCCCGACCTTGATCAGGGCCACACCGCCGGCGAGCTTGGCCAGGCGCTCCTGCAGCTTCTCCCGGTCCCAGTCGGAGGTGGCATCCTCGATCTCCCGGCGGAGCTGGTTCATCCTGGCCTGCACGTCGGCTTCGGCGCCGGCGCCCTCCACCACGGTCGTCTCGTCCTTGGTGACCTGGACCCGGCGGGCCCGGCCCAGCAGGTCGAGGGTGACGTTCTCCAGCTTGTAGCCGAGCTCGGCGGAGAGGACCTCGCCGCCGGTGATGACGGCCAAGTCGGACAGCATGGCCTTGCGGCGCTCGCCGAAGCCGGGGGCCTTGACGGCCACGCAGATGAACGTGCCCCGGATCTTGTTGACGACCAGGGTGGCCAGAGCCTCGCCCTCGACGTCCTCGGCGATGATGAGCAGCGGCTTGCCCGCTTGAACGACCTTCTCCAGCAGGGGAAGAAGGTCGGCGACGGCGCTGATCTTCTGGTTGGCCAGGAGGATGAACGGCTCGTCGAGGATGGCCTCCTGGCGCTCCGGGTCGGTGACCATGTGGGGGGACAGGTAGCCCTTGTCGAACTGCATGCCCTCGACGAACTCGACCTCGGTGCCGAAGGTGTTCGACTCCTCGACGGTGACCACGCCGTCCTTGCCGACCTTGTCGATGGCCTCGGCGATGACCTCGCCGATGGACCCGTCGCCGGCGGAGATGGTGGCCACCTGGGCGATCTCGGCCCGGTCCTCGACGTCCTTGGCCTGGGCCTTCAGGGACTCCACGGCGGCAGCCACGGCGGCGTCGATGCCCCGCTTGAGGGCGAGGGGGTCAGCACCGGCGGCCACGTTGCGAAGGCCCTCGTGGACCAGTGCCTGGGCCAGGACGGTGGCGGTGGTGGTGCCGTCGCCGGCCACGTCGTTGGTCTTGGTGGCGACCTCCCGGACCAGGTTGGCGCCGACGTTCTCGAAGTTGTCCTCCAACGGGACGAACTCCTTGGCGATCGTCACCCCGTCGTTGGTGAGGGTCGGCACCCCGAACTTCTTCTCCAGGACCACGTTGCGACCCCGGGGGCCCAGGGTGACCTTGACCGCGTTGGCCATCTTGTCGACGCCGGCCTCCAGGCTGCGCCGGGCGGCGTCGCTGAACTTCAGTTGCTTGGCCATGGGCGCCTACTTCTGGATCTTGGCGAGTACGTCGCGGCTGGTGAGGATCAGCAGGTCCTCACCGTCGATCGTGATCTCGGTGCCGCCGTACTTGCTGTAGACGACGGTGTCGCCCACCTTGACGTCGAGGGGGATGACCTCGCCCGTCTGCTCGGAGCGACGGCCCGGGCCGGCGGCCAGGACCTCGCCCTGCTGCGGCTTCTCCTTGGCGGTGTCCGGGATCACGATGCCGCTGACGGTGGTCTGCTCGGCCTCGCTGGGGCGAACGACGATGCGATCATCGAGGGGGTTGAGGTTCATTGCGTGGTCGACCTCCGTTAGCACTCTCGCTTGGTGAGTGCTAACGATAGTTCAGCGAGGGCAACTTCTCAACCGTGCCTATGGCTCCGGGCACCCGGGTGCTTCGCACCTCGCCCGTCGCTGCGGCGGGGACCCCAGCGCCGCCGCCCCCACCAAGCTGCCTCGAGTAGGGCTGGCGCTCGGCCTCTACACCAGGCGGAGGTTGGGCTGGGCGCCGACGTCGAGGGGTGTCGGGCCGTCGGCCCGGAAGCGCCACCAGGCCGCCGCCGCCACCATGGCCGCGTTGTCGGTGCACATCTCTCGGCTGGGAAGCACCGCCCGCATCCCCTCCTGCTCGCACAGGTCGAGCACCCGCTCCCGCAGCAGGGAGTTGGCGGCCACGCCGCCGCCGATGCAGAACGTCCTGGCGCCGGTCTCGGCCGCCGCCCGGCGTGACTTGTCGATGAGCATGTCCACCACGGCCTGCTGGAAGGAGGCGGCCACATCCGCGTTGGCCGCGTCGGGGTGGTCGCGCACGTAGCGGATCACCGCCGTCTTGAGGCCGCTGAGGGAGAAGTCGAACCCCTCCGGCATGGGCCGCGGGAACGCGATGGCCTTCGGGTCGCCGTGGACGGCCAGCCGGTCGATGGCGGGCCCGCCCGGGTAGCCGAGCCCCAGGAAGCGGGCCACCTTGTCGTAGGCCTCGCCGACGGCGTCGTCGACCGTCGTGCCGATGAGGCGGTACCGACCGTGGTCCTCCATGGCCACGAGCATGGTGTGGCCCCCCGACACCAGCAGCACGAGCATCGGCGGCTCGAGGTCGGGCTCCTCCAGGTAGCTGGCGTAGAGGTGTGCCTCCATGTGGTTGACGCCGATGAACGGAACGCCCCACACCATCGAGAGGGCCTTCGCCGCGCTGATCCCCACCAGGAGGGCGCCGGCCAGGCCCGGCCCCACGGTGGCGGCCACCGCGTCCAGCTCCGGCCCCTCCAGCCCGGCTTCGACCAGAGCCTGGGCGATCGCCGGTGTGAGCAGCTCCACGTGGGCTCGGCTGGCGATCTCGGGTACCACGCCGCCGAAGCGGGCGTGGAGGTCGACCTGGCTGGAGACGACCGACGACAGCATCTCGGTACCGTCGGCGACGACCGCGGCCGCGGTCTCGTCGCACGACGTCTCGATGCCGAGCACTCGCAACCTGTCGGTCAACGGTCGACCTCCCCGCTCAGAGGGCCGCTCGGGCCCGGTTCCCCGCTCAGAGGGCCGCTCGGGCCCTGGTCTCCGCCCACGGGGCGCTCCGGGCCGGGCGTCCGGTCGCCGACCAGGGTCACGCCGGGGATCCCGGCCTCGATCTCGGCCAGGCGACGGAGGTACTCGGGGCTGTCGACGTCGTGGGCCCACATGACCAGCGCGTCCTCATTCGTCTCGACGTAGTAGTTCTTGCGGATCCCGGCCGGGCGGAACCCGAACCGGCGGTACAGCTCCTGGGCGGCCACGTTCGAGACCCGCACCTCCAGGGTGAGGCTGGCGGCGCCCCTGCGGATGGCTTCGCCGGCGAGCGTCAGCAACAGCCGGCTGGCGATCTTCCGGCGGTGCCAGGCCGGGTCGACGGCCAGGGTGGTCACGTGGCCGTCGTCGCACGACACCATCAGCCCGGCGTAGCCCACCACCTCGCCGCCGACCCGCGCCACGTAGTACGCCCGGCTCGTCCGAAGGGCCAGCTCGCTCATGAACAGGCTGAGCGACCACGGCCGGGGGTAGACCTGCGACTCGATCCGCAGCACCGAGCGCAGGTGGCGCCGGCGCATGGGCACGAGGTGCACCACCAGGTCGTCGGGCCGCTCCTCCCGGGCTCGGGCCTGGACCACTACCCCGCCTCCCGGGTGCGCCAGTTGATCTCGGCGTCGCTTTTGCGCAGGTACAAGGGCTCGAGCTCCCACGCGGGGGCGAACTCCTCCCGCAGGGCACGAGGATGGGCCAGCTCCACCAAGGACGCGGCCGACGGGTAGGCGTTGGTGCGGTCGCCGGCCTCTGACCGGGCCACCTCCGTCAGGATCTCCGGGTACCGGAGGGCACCGTCTCCGACCATCAGGCAGTCCTCTCCGGTGGCGAGGAGCTCGGACGCCAGGTCGGCCGGCGTGCCCAGTTGGTAGGGCGACAGGCGCTGGGCGCCCCCCGGCACCTGACGGTAGAAGGCGTAGAACACCTCGCCCCGGCGGGCGTCGATGGTCGGGACGATGAGGCGGCTGGTGTGGCGCACCGGGAACGCCAGCAGGTCGAGGCTGGACACGCCGATGGTGGGCACCCGCAGAGCCTGGGCCACGGCCTTGGCCGTGGCCACGCCGACCCTGAGGCCACTGAACAGCCCCGGGCCGACGTCGACCGCGACCACCGAGATCTCGGACAGTTCGACGCGCGCCTGGCGGCAGACGAACTCCACCGCCGGGGCGAGGGTCTCGACGTGGCGGCGGCCGCGGGCGGCGTGGAAGGAAGCGAGGACACCCTCGTGGCCTCCGACGGCGCAGCCGACCTGCAGAGTGGCCGTCTCGATGCCGAGGATCAGCACGGGGCGGTCCTCACCCGGCGACGGCCCAGCGGCCGACGGCCCGGCGCAGGTCGTCGGCCCGGGGCGGCCACGACGGTCCCACCGAACGGATGGTGACCAGCCGGTCGTCGTCGGCCTCGCCGAGAGCGAGCCCGACCTCGAGGAAGTCGGCGGGGAGCACGGGCGTGACCACGTCGCCCCACTCAACGACGGTGACGCCGCCCTCGTCGAGCATCTCGGCGATGCCGATGTCGACCAGCTCCTGGAGGTGGTCGAGTCGGTAGACGTCGAGGTGGGTGAGCGGGAGACGGCCCTCGTAGGACCGGGCCAGCACGAACGCCGGGCTGGTGACCGGCTCGATGACTCCGAGCCCGCGGGCGAAGCCCTGGGTGAACGCGGTCTTGCCGGTGCCCAGGTCGCCAGCCAGCACGATGATGTCGCCGGGACGGGCCAGCGGGGCCAGCCCGGCCGCCAACGCCCGCGTGTCCTCGACCGACTTCGTCCGCGCCTCGATCACGCCGACACCGCCGAGGCGCGAGCCTCGGCCAGGACCCGGCCGGCGCGCACCAGATCGGCCCGCATCTGGGCCTGGGCGTCACCCGCGCCCCGCAGCACGGCGGCGGGGTGGAAGGTGGGGATCAGCACCCCACGGCGGTAGGGATAGCACCGGCCCCGCAGGCGGGTGATGCCCTCCGTGGTGCCCAGGAGGAGCTTGGTGGCAAAGTTGCCCAGCGTCACGATCACGGCCGGGTCGACCAGGTCGACCTGGGCCTCCAGGTACGGCCGGCACGACGCGATCTCGTCCGGATGGGGGTCGCGGTTACCAGGAGGGCGGCACTTGACCACGTTGGCGATGTAGAACCGGTCCCTCGTCAGGCCCATCTCCTCGACGACCAGCCGGTCGAGGAACCGTCCGGACCGGCCGACGAACGGCTCGCCCCGAAGGTCCTCCTCGGCCCCCGGCCCCTCGCCCACGAACATGAGGTCGGCGGACGGATCGCCCACACCGAACACCACGCGGGTGCGTCCGGCCGCCAACGGACAGCGGGTGCAGGCGCCGGCCTCCCCCTCCAGATCGGCCAGAGTCGGCATCCGCCCGATCCTACCGCCGACGTCTGCGATGCGGCGCGGTACCGTCGAGGGAGGAGGACACGGCGACATGGACTTCAGCTCGCCCGAGACATGGCGATGGGTGTGGCTGGGTGCGGCGGCGGTCTTCGCCGTGGGCGAGATCGCGGTGGCCGGATCGTTCTTCCTCCTCCCCTTTGCCGCCGGCGCCCTGGCCGCGGCGGTGGTGGCCTTCCTGGGTGGCGCCGTCGCCCTCGAGTGGCTGGCGTTCCTGGTGGTGTCGGGATTGGGCGCGGCCGTGCTGCGCCCGCTGGCCCGACGGCTCGACCAGGGCCCCAGGCACGCCATCGGCGCCAACCGCTGGGTCGGGCGCCAGGCCTACGTACTGCGCGACATCCCCAGCGGCCCCGGCGCCACCGGGCTCATCCGCCTCGACCGGGAGGAGTGGCGGGCCGAGAGCCTCATGGGCATCCCCATCCGGGCCGGTTCCACCGTGCTGGTCAGCCGGGTCGACGGCACCCGGCTGGTCGTGCTGCCGGTGGAGGAGCCGCTCGAGCCGGGTCCGTCCGACTAGAGACTGAAAGGAGCCACATGGCCTTCATCGTCGTCCTGGCGACGCTCGCCTTCGTGCTGTTCGTGGTCGTCCTCAGCGGGGTCAAGATCATCCGCCCCTACGAGCGCGGCCTGGTCGAGCGCCTGGGCCGCTACCGGGACACGGTCGAGCCGGGCCTGCGCCTCATCGTCCCCTTCATCGAGCGCATCGAGAAGGTGGACATGCGCGAGCGGGTGGTCGACGTGCCGCCCCAGGAGGTGATCACGTCCGACAACGTGGTCGTCTCCGTCGACGCTGTCATCTACTACGAGGCCACCGACCCCCAGCGGCTCGTCTACAACGTGGTCGACTTCTACCTGGCCGTCAGCAAGCTGGCCCAGACCAACCTGCGCAACGTGGTCGGCGACATGCAACTGGACGAGGCCCTCACGTCCCGCGACACCATCAACACCAAGCTGCGCGACATCCTCGACGACGCCACCGACAAGTGGGGCACCCGGGTGGTGCGGGTGGAGATCCAACGCATCGACCCTCCGGCCGACGTCATGAGCGCCATGCACGAGCAGATGAAGGCCGAACGCACCCGGCGGGCCGTGGTCACCCAGGCCGCCGGCGAGCGCGAGGCGGCCATCACCCGGGCCGAGGGCGAGAAGCAGGCCGCCATCCTGTCGGCGGAGGGCCTGCGCCAGAGCGTCATCCTGGGCGCCCAGGGCGACGCCGAGGCCACCAAGACCTCGGCCGAGGCCGAGAGGGCTCGCCAGATCGCGGTGGCCGATGGCGAGGCCGCCGCCATCCGAAGCGTGTTCCAGGCCATCCACGACGGGGACCCGTCGTCCGACCTGATCGCCATCAAGTACATGGAGACGCTGCGGGCCATGGCCGACGGGCAGGCCACCAAGATCTTCCTGCCGACCGAGTCCACCGCCCTTCTCGGCGCCCTGGGCGGGATCAAGGAGCTGTTCGGAGCGGTCGACGGCGAGGTGGGCGACGGCGAGGTCGGCCGGAGTGGGGGGCGGTCCGGCATCACCCGCCGGCGTCAGACGTAGACCCGCTCCACCCGCGGTCCGACCCCGCACAGCACCTCGTAGGCGATGGTGCCGGCCAACCCGGCCCACTCCCAGGCGTCGATCTGCTCGGGCCCCTGGGCGCCCAGCAGGACGACCTCGTCGCCGGGCGCCACCGAGGCGTCGTCGCCGCAGTCGACCAGGATCTGGTCCATCGTGACGGCGCCGGCGATCGGCCGCCTGCGGCCCCCGAGCAGGACCTGTCCGCCGGCCGAGGCCAGCCGCCAGGGAACTCCGTCGGCGTACCCGATGGGCACGGTGGCCACGACCGACCGGCGCTCGAGGCGGTAGCGGAGCCCATAGGAGAGGGCATCGCCCGCGGCCACGTCCTTCACGTAGGACACCGCGGCCCGCAGGGACAGCGCCGGCCGCACGTCGGCGCTGTCCGCCAGCCCGGGGCTGGGCGGAACCCCGTAGAGGGCGATCCCGCACCGGACCAGCTCTCGGCGCGCCTCGGGGTGGGTGAGGAGGCCGGCCGAGTTGCAGCAGTGGGTGAGGCGCGGACGCAACCTCAGGGCGGCCAAGCCGTCGACCACGGCGCCGAAGCGGGCGCACTGCTCGGCCGTGAAGGGGTGATCGGGCTCGTCGGCCACGGCCAGGTGTGTCCACAGGCCGTCGAGGACAAGCTCGGGGCGCTCGGCCACGGCCAGGGCCAGACCCACCGCTTCATCCGGGGGGGCGCCGACGCGGTGCATCCCGGTGTCGACCTTCAGGTGGACGGGAAGGGGGGCGGCGCCGGTGGCCGCCACCGCCTTGGCCGCCGCCTCCACCCCGCCGTGGGTGTAGACGGTCGGAGTCAGCCCCATGCCGACCACGTCGACCATCGCCGCCGCTGGGGGCTCCGAGAGCAGCAGGACGGGCGCGCCGATGCCGGCGTCGCGAAGTGCGGCTCCCTCCTCCACCATGGCCACGGCCAGCCACGACGCTCCGGAGCCGAGAGCGGCCTCGGCCACCGGCACGGCCCCGTGGCCGTAGGCGCCGGCCTTCACGACGGCGCACAGTGAGGCAGGGGCGGCCAGCCCGGCGAGCACGGAAGCGTTGTGGCGAACCGCGCCCAGGTCCACCTCCGCGCGGACCGGTCTGCCGGGCACGGTATTACTCGCCAGGGGTGCTGACGATGGCCCGGAGGATGTCGCCCCGCGACACGATCCCCACCACCCGCCCGTCGTCGTCGACCACCGGGAGGCGCGACACGCGCCGTTCGTGCATGACGGTGGCCACCGTCTCGAGGGTGTCGTCGGGCGTGCACGTGGCCGGGTTGGCGTCCATCACGTCGGCCACGGTGGCGCCGACCGCCTTGCGCAGGTCGGACTCGAAGTGTGACACCGACGATGGGAGTTGCAGGTAGCCGCCCAGGACGGAGATGACCGTCGGGAAGTGAAGGCGGCTGTCCTGGACGATCAGGTCGTCGTCCTCGAGCAGGCCGAGCAGGACGCCGTCGTCGTCGACCACCGGGGCGCCTCCCAGACGGCGCTCGGACAGCGCCTTGGCCGCCGCCTCCACCGTGTCGTCGCGGTGGAAGGTGAGCACGTCGGTGGTCATCACCTGACGGACGAGGGTGTTGCGGGGCATGTCACCTTCCTTCCAGGACGGGCGGCAGCAGGTCGAGAAGGTCGCCGGCCACCAGGCCCCGGCGCCAGCCTAGGTGGCCGGCCCGGCCATGGACGAAGGCTGCCGCCGCCGCCGCCTGAAGAGGGGCGACACCCTGGGCGAGGAAGGCGGCGAGGATGCCTGCCAGCACGTCGCCCGTGCCCGCAGAAGCCAGCCGTGCGTCACCGGCGGTGCTCAGTACCACCTCGCCGCCAGGGTCGGCGACCACGGTGGTGGAACCCTTGAGCAGCACGGTGGCACCGACCCGACGGGCCAGATCACGCACGGCGCCGACCCGGTCGGCGGGCGGCGGCGACCCCGTCAGGCGGGCGAACTCACCCTCGTGCGGCGTGACCACGGTGGCCGCCTCCCGGGCGTGCACGACATCGGCGGCGGTCTCCACCGATCCCAGGGCGTAAAGGGCGTCGGCGTCGACGATCACCGGGACGGGGGCCTCCGCCACCAGCCGGCGCACGGCCGACGCGGTGGCGTCCTCCCGCCCCAGCCCCGGCCCGACCAGGACGGCCTTGGCCCGCTCGGCGTCGGCCAGGACATCACCGGCCCAGTCGGTGGCCGGCACCGACCGCCCCACCACCTCGAGGAACGGCGGGTCCGGAGGAACGCCCGGTATGGCCAGGCGGACGGTGCCCGCCGCCGCCCGAAGAGTGGCCCGGGCGGCCATCTGGGCGGCGCCGGTCATGCCCGGTGAGCCGGCCACCACGTACACCGCCGACTTCCATTTGTGCGACTCCAGCGGCCGCTCCGGCACCCACGCCAGCACGTCGGCCTGCTCGACCACGTGCATGCGGACCGCGGGCACGGCCAGCCCGATGTCGGCCACGGTAACCTCGCCGGATCGTTCCTGGCCGCCGGAGAGCACCAGCCCCGGTTTCAGCGCCGCGAAGGTGACCGTGCGCCGGGCCCGGACGGCCCCGTCGCCGGCCTGCCCGGTGAGCCCGTCGACGCCGGAAGGGATGTCGACGGCCAGTACCGGCGTGCCGCCGGGGTCGGGGGCCGAGTAGTCACCGCGGAAGCCGGTGCCGTAGGCGGCGTCGACGACGAGGTCGGCCGCCGGCAGGCGGTCCGGAGCGGCCAGCGCATCGACGACTTCGACCCGCACACCACGACGGCGCAGGCGGGCAGCGGCCGCCTGCCCGTCGGCGCCGTTGTTCCCCTTGCCCGCCACCACCACCACCCGGCGGCCGTAGCCCCCGCCCAGCATGTCCAGAGCGGCCCGAGCCACCGCCGACCCGGCTCGTTCCACCAGCACGTCGACCGGCTCGGCCGAGGCCTCGTCCGCCGCCTTCATCTCCTCGGGCGTGACCACCGGGATCACAGCGCGACCACCACGGCCTCGGCCACGGAGTCGGTGTGGGTGAGCGAGACCCGCCAGCCGGCCACGCCCAGACCGTCGGCGAGGGCGGCGGCCCGCCCCGACACCACGAGGGTGGGGGCGCCCGACGCCAGCGAGACGATCTCGACGTCGTGGAAGTCGAACGCCCCGAGGCCGACGCCCAGGGCCTTCATCACCGCCTCCTTGGCCGCGAAGCGGGCCGCCAAACGGGGCGCCGGGTCGCGCCCGGCCACGCCCGATCGCTCGCCGTCGGTGAACAGCCGTCCGGCCAGACCCGGTCGCCGGCCGAGGACCCGCCGGAAGCGGTCCACCTCGACCGCGTCGATGCCGATGCCCACCAAGAGGCGCCGCTACTCGACGGTGACGGTCTTGGCCAGGTTCCGCGGCTGGTCGACGTCGCAACCCTTGGCCTTGGCCAAGGCGTAGGCGAACAGCTGCAGCGCCACCACGTCCACCACCGGGGAGAACAGCTCCGCTCCCAGCGGGACGGGCGCCACCGGCAGGACCTCGTCGGCGGCCGCCGCCGTGGCCTCGTCGCCCTCGTTGGCCACCACTATGACCGTGGCGCCCCGGGCCCTGACCTCGTCCAGGTTGTTCAACACCTTGGTGTGCAGGCGCCCGCGCGTGGCCACGGCCACCACCACCGTGCCCGGCTCGATGAGGGCGATGGGGCCGTGCTTCATCTCGCCCGCCGGGTAGCCCTCGGCCCGCACGTAGGAGATCTCCTTGAGCTTGAGGGCGCCTTCGAGCCCGACCGGGAAGCCCACCCCCCGACCGAGGAAGAAGAAGTCACGGGTGTCGACGTACCGGCGGGCCACGGCGCAGATGTCGTCGGCCCGGGCCAGGACGGCCTCGATGGCGGCGGGCAGCTCGTGGAGGGCGCCGACCAGGCGGGCCACCTCTTCGGGGTAGAGCGTCCCGCGTACCTCGGCCAGGCGGAGGGCGAGGAGCTCGAGGGCCACGATCTGGGCCACATGGGTCTTGGTCGCGGCCACGCCGATCTCGGGGCCGGCCCGGGTGTAGAGCACGGCGTTCGCCTCCCGGGCCATCGACGAGTCGACGACGTTGCAGACGGCCAGGACGGTGGCCTTGTTGGTGGCCGACTGGGCGAACCGGCAGGCCTCCATGGTGTCGAGGCTCTCACCCGACTGGCTGACCCCCACGACCAGGGTCTGGGCATCCATGACCGGGTCGCGGTAGCGGAACTCGCTGGCGATGTCGATCTCGGTGGGAATGCGGGACCAGTGCTCGATGGCGTACTTGGCCACCAGGCCGGCGTGGTAGCTGGTGCCACAGCCGACGATGAAGACCTTGTCGACGTCACGGAGCTCCTCGTCGCTGATCTGCAGCTCGTCCATCACCAGGCGCCCGTTGCGGGTGCGGCCCCGGAGCGTCTCGCGCACCGCGGTCGGCTGCTCGTGGATCTCCTTGAGCATGAAGTCGTCGTAGCCGGACTTCTCGGCCGCCTCCAGGTCGCCCTCGACGTGGCGGCGGACGGGAGCGACCTCGGTGCCGTCCAGGTCGGTGATGCGCAGCGACCCGGGACGGACCTCGACCACCTCGTCGTCGCCGATGACGTAGATCTCCCGGGTGACGGGCAGCAGGGCGGGGATGTCGGAGCCGACCAGACCGCACCCGTCGCTGCGCCCGACGATGAGCGGCGACGAACGGCGGGCGGCGACGACGAGGTCGGGTTCGGCCGTGCTGATCACCGCCACCGCGAACGAGCCCTCCACCCGTCGCAGGCAGGCTCGCACCGCGTCGGCGAGCGCGAGCCCCTCGGCGATCCCGGCCTCGACCAGATGGGCCAGCACCTCCGTGTCGGTCTGGGAGCGGAGGTCGTGGCCGGACGAGATCAGCTCGTCGCCCAGCTCCCGGTGGTTCTCGATGATCCCGTTGTGCACCAGGGCCAGGTCGCCGGTGCAGTCCACGTGGGGGTGGGCGTTGGCCTCCGACGGCCGGCCGTGGGTGGCCCACCGGGTGTGACCGATGCCGGCGGTCGAGCCCGCCGGGGCGTCGCCCACCGCGGCTGCCAGCTCGGCCAGCTTGCCGGCCCGGCGACGCACCCAGACAGTGCCGCCGTCGGCCAGGGCCACGCCGGCCGAGTCGTACCCCCGGTACTCCAGGCGGGACAGGCCGTCGAGCAGGAAGGGCAGCGCCGGCTCGTGCCCGGTGAAGCCCACGATTCCGCACATGGCCAAAGGGTACGCCCATGTCGCCCGCGGCCGGGCGAGCGGGGGCTACCGGCCCAGGGCCCGGCCGATCGCCCCGGCCAGCGAGTCGGCCGCCGACTGGGCCTCGGCCCGGCTCGGCGCCTCCACCATCACCCGCACCACCGGCTCGGTGCCGCTGGGCCGGATGAGGACCCGCCCCTGACCGGCGAGGGCGGCCTCCACCTCGAGCACCGCGGCCCGGACGTCGTCGTGCTCCTGCACCGGCTGACGCCGGGTGATCGGGACGTTGGTCAGCACCTGAGGCCGGCGGGTCATCACCTGGGCCAGCTCGGCCAGCGGGCGTCCGGTCCTGGCCATGACGTCGAGGACCTGCAGCCCGGTCAGCAGGCCGTCGCCGGTCGTGGCCAGGTCGCGGAAGACGATGTGACCGGACTGCTCGCCGCCCAGCACCCATCCGCCCCTCTCCAGCGCCTCCAGCACGTATCGGTCGCCGACGTCGGTCTCCACCAGCCGGATGCCGTGGCCGGCCATGGCCTGGCGCAGGCCCAGGTTCGACATGACGGTGATGACGACCGTGTCATCGACGAGGGTGCCCCGCCGGTGCCGGTCGAGGGCACAGACGGCGATGAGCTGGTCGCCGTCGACGAGCTCGCCCTGGTGGTCCACGGCCAGCACCCGGTCGGCGTCACCGTCGAAGGCCAGGCCGCAGTCGGCGCCGTGGGCCACCACCTCCCGCTGGAGCGGCTCCGGAGCGGTGGACCCGCACCCGGCGTTGATGTTGACCCCGTCGGGACGGTCGCCGATCACCTGCACCGAGGCACCCAACCGGCGCAGGACGTCGGGAGCGACGTGAGAGGCGGCCCCGTTTGCGCAGTCGACCACCAGGCGTAGCCCCGAGAGGCCCGCCTCCGGCAGCAGCTCGACCATGGCGTCGGCGTAGCGGTGGCCGCCGGCGGACGGTGCCATGCGGCCCACACCCGCCCCCGTCGGACCCGGGGCCGGGCGATCGAGCATGCGGTCGAGCTCGGCCTCCAGGCGGGCCTCCACCTCGTCGCTGAGCTTGCGCCCACCGGCGGCGAAGAACTTGATGCCGTTGTCGGGATACGGGTTGTGGGACGCGGAGATGACCGCGGCGGGAACGCCGTCGGCGGCCGCCAACCAGGCCACGCCGGGGGTGGGGAGCACGCCCAGGTCGTCGACGTCGGCGCCCTCGGCGGCCAGGCCCGCAGACAGCGCGGCCTGCAGGAGGGTCCCGGAGACCCGGGTGTCGCGTCCGACGAGGAACCGCCCGCCACCGAGCACCCTGGCCGCGGCCCGGCCCAGGGCGACCACCAGCTCCGGGGTCAGCTCTGCGTTGGCGACACCGCGAACGCCGTCGGTGCCGAACCGGAGGGTCAGCTCCCGCTCGCTAGCGCTTGGAGTACTGGGGCGCCTTGCGGGCCTTCTTCAGGCCGTACTTCTTGCTCTCCTTCTCCCGGGCGTCCCGGGTGAGGAAACCGGCCCGCTTCAGGGTGGGGCGCTGGTCCTCGTCGAGCTCGACCAGCCCGCGGGCGATGCCGAGCCGCAGGGCGTTGGCCTGGCCGGAGATGCCACCGCCGTCGATGGTGGCGTCGACGTCGTAGACCTCGGCCGTCGTGGTGAGCCGCAGCGGCTCGGTGACGATCATGCGGTGGGTCTCGGACGGGAAGTAGTTGTCGATCGGCCGGCGGTTGACCGTGACCACACCGGACCCGGGGCGAATGCGGACCCGGGCTACAGCCTGCTTGCGGCGGCCGGTCGACTGGACGAGAGGCTTGGGCATTCCGATTCCTACGTTCCGGGTTGGCGCCGGGTGGCGGCGGCCATCGATCGGGGCTGGGGCAGCTGGGCGGCGTGGGGGTGTTCCGGGCCGGCGTAGACCTTAAGCTTCTTGAGCATGCTGCGACCGAGCGGGCCCTTCGGCAGCATGCCCCGCACGGCCCGGCGGACGACCTCCTCGGGGTCGTTGGCCATCAGGACGGTGTAGGTGACCTGCTTCAACCCGCCGGGGTAGCCCGAGTGCCGGTAGGCGATCTTCTTGGCCTCCTTGCCGGAGGTCAGCACCACCTTGGCCGCGTTGACGACGATCACGTGGTCGCCGGTGTCGACATGGGGGGCGAAGATGGGCTTGTGCTTGCCCCGCAGCAGGCGGGCCACTTCGGACGCCATGCGCCCCAGCACGAGCCCGTCGGCGTCGACGACGTGCCAGGCGCGCTGAACGTCGGACGGCTTCGGGGAGAACGTACGCACCGAAAGAGCCTAGCGTGCGCGGGCCCACACCGGGCCGGGCCTCCCCGGGCCAGCGGCGCCCGGGTGCCGCACCACTCAATCCTCCGCTCAATACTCCACCTCCCAGAGGCACAGTCCACGGGGCGGAGCCAGCTGGGGGGCGGCGGCGCGGCTGCGGGCCCGGAGGATGGCGGACATCTCGCCGGCCCGGCGCTTGCCCAGGCCCATGGCCACCATCGTCCCGGTGAGAGCCCGGACCATCTGCTGGCAGAACGAGCTGGCGGCGACGTCGAAGCGCAGGAGGCCGTCGCCGAGGTCGACCCACCGGGCGTCGATGACGCGACGGACGAGGGTCGCGTCGGGATCGTTGCGGGGCCGCCGGCAGAACGACGAGAAGTCGTGCTCGCCGATGACCGGGTCGCACGCCAGCCGCAGGGCGGCCAGGTCGAGCGGCTCCTCGACGTGCCACGTCGTTGCCGCGAGGAAGGGGTCGGGAACGGGCCGGTTGAGGACCGTGTAGCGGTAGCGGCGGGCGAGGGCCGAGCGACGGGCGTCGAAGCCGGAATCAGCCCGGGTCACTTCACGGACCACGATGGCCGGGCCCGAACGACCCTGCGAACGGCCTACCCAGTCCAGCATGGCGTTGACGGCACGCTGGACCCTGAGGGGGTCGAACCCCTCCGCCGGGGTGTCGAAGCTGACCACCTGGCCCCAGGCGTGGACGCCGGCGTCGGTGCGCCCGGCGCACACCAGGCGCACGGGATGGCGAAGGGCCTTCTCCAGGACCGAGCTCAGCGCTCCCCCGACCGTGGGGACGCCCTCCTGGACGGCGAAGCCCCGGTAGCCGCTGCCGTCGTAGGCGACGGTCATGCGCACCCGGGTCAGGACCGGGCCGTCGATGGCAGCCCTTCTAGACCAGGTCGATGTGGGTCTAGACCAGTTCGATGCGGGCCATGGGCGCGTTGTCGCCATGGCGTGGGCCCAGCTTCAGGATCCGGGTGTAACCGCCGGGCCGGCCCTCGTAACGCGGGGCGATGTCGCTGAACAGCTTGTGGGCCATGTCCTTGTCACGCATGAAGGCCACCACCTGGCGGTGCTGGTGCACCCCTCCCTTGCGGGCCTTGGTGATGATCCGCTCGGCGACGGGCCGGAGGGCCTTGGCCTTGGCCTCGGTGGTGACGAGGGCCTCGGCCGCGATCAGCGACGCCACCAGGTTGCCCATCATCGCCTTCTGGTGGGCGGCGCTGCCGCCGAACCGGCGGCCCTTCGTCGGCTGGCCCGGCACGACGCCTACGCTCCCTTGGAGCGCAGGGACAGGCCCCGCTCGTCCAGCTTCTGCAGCACCTCGTCGAGCGACTTCTGGCCGAAGTTGGTGATGGCCAGCAGGTCGTCCTCGGTCTTCATGACCAGCTCGCCCACGGTGTTGACCTGAGCCCGCTTGAGGCAGTTGCGGGGACGCTCGGAGAGGTCGAGCTCCTCGATGGCCAGGTCGAGGTCGGGGGAACCGCTGCCGAGCACGCCGACGTCGCCCAACTCGAGGGCCTGGGGCGCGTCACTCATCTCCGCCACCAGGCCGACGAGCGCCTGGAGTGTCGCGCCGGCCGACGCCAACGCCTCCTTGGGAGAGATGGATCCGTCGGTCTCGATGTCGAGGGTGAGACGGTCGTAGTTGGTGGCCTGCTCGACCCGCGTCGGCTCCACGTTGAAGGCCACCCGGCGCACCGGCGAGAAGATGGAGTCGACGGGGATGACGCCGATCACCGGGGAGCGCTTGTTGCGCTCGGCCGACACGTACCCCCGGCCCCGCTCCACGGTGAGGTCGAGCGCCAGCCGGCCGCGACCCGACAGAGCGGCGATGTGCAGCTCCGGGTTGAGGATCTCCACGTCGGCGTGGGGCTGGATGTCGCCGGCGGTGACGTCACCGGGGCCGCGGGCGTCGAGGCGCAGGGTGACGGGCTCTTCGGACTCGATGGTGAGCACCAGGTCCTTCAGGTTCAGGATGATGTCGGTGACGTCCTCCTTCACCCCGGGGATGGTGGCGAACTCGTGGAGCACCTCGTCGAAGCGGACCTGGGTGACGGCGGCACCGGGGATCGACGACAGAAGGGTGCGGCGCAGGGAGTTGCCCAACGTGTGGCCGAACCCGGGCTCGAGCGGCGAGACGGCGAACCGCTGGCGGTTGCCATCGGCCTCGTCCAGGGGCTCGACGGTGGGTCGTTGGATGATGAGCATTCGGGTTCTCCTACTTGGAGTAGAGCTCGACGATCAGCGACTCGCGGACCGGGACATCGATGTGTTCGCGCAGCGGCAGATCGCGCACCGTCACAGAGAAGCCCTCGTCACCGGTCTCCAGCCACGGTGGCGTGAGGCGGTCGAGCGTGTCGAGGTTGTGCCGCAGGACGATCATCGAGCGCGACTTCTCGCGAATCTCGACCACGTCGCCCCTGCGGACCTGGTAGCTGGGGATGGTGACCCGCCTGCCGTTCACCGAGACGTGCCCGTGGCGGACGAACTGGCGGGCCTGTGACCGGCTGGATCCCCATCCGGCGCGGTAGGCCACGTTGTCGAGGCGCTGCTCCAGCATCCGGAGCAGCGTCTCGCCGGTGATGCCCTCCTGGCGGCTGGCCTCGGCGTACATGTTGCGGAACTGCTTCTCGAGGACGCCGTAGATGCGGCGGGCCTTCTGCTTCTCGCGGAGCTGCAGGAGGTACTCGGACTCGCGGATGCGGCCCCGGCCGTGTTCACCGGGCGGGTATGGCCGGCGCTCGATGGGGCACTTCATGGAGTCGCACTTCGGGCCCTTCAGGAACAGCTTCATGCGCTCGCGCCGGCACAGCCGGCAGACCGGCCCGATGTAGCGCGCCATCAGACCCTCCTGCGCTTCGGGGGGCGGCAGCCGTTGTGCGGGATCGGGGTCAGGTCCTTGATGCCCGACACCTCGATCCCGGTGTTCTGGAGCGACCGGATGGCCGTCTCCCGGCCCGAGCCGGGTCCCTTCACCAGCACGTCGACCTTCCGCACACCGTGCTCCATGGCCCGCCGGGCGCAGGCCTCGGCGGCCTGCTGGGCGGCGTAGGGCGTGGACTTGCGCGAGCCCTTGAAGCCCACGTTGCCGGCGGACGCCCACGCCAGCACGTTCCCCTCGAGGTCCGTGATGGAGATGATGGTGTTGTTGAAGGAGCTCTTGATGTGGGCGACGCCGTAGGAGACGTTCTTCCGCTCGCGCTTCTTCGGTCGCCGGCCTCCCGGTTTGGGCTTGGGCACTTACCGCTCTCCCGTCATGGCTACTTGCGGACCTTCTTCTTCCCGGCCACGGTCTTCTTCGGCCCCTTGCGGGTGCGGGCGTTGGTGTGGGTGCGCTGGCCCCGCACCGGCAGACCGCGCCGGTGGCGGATGCCGGCGTAGCAGCCGATTTCGATCTTGCGCTTGATGTCCTGGGCCACGTCACGACGCAGGTCACCCTCGACCTTGAGGTTGGCGTCGATGTGACCGCGGAGGCGGGCGACCTCCTCGTCGGTGAGGTCGCGCACGCGGGTGGAGGGGTCGATTCCCGTCTCCGTGCAGAGGTTGTGGGCGGTGGTGCGCCCGATCCCGAGGATGTAGGTGAGCGACACCTCCAGCCGCTTCTCGCGGGGAATGTCGACTCCGGCGATGCGTGCCATGCCCTAGCCCTGCCGCTGCTTGTGCCTGGGGTTGGCGCAGATCACCATCACCGTGCCGTGACGGCGGATCACCTTGCACTTCTCACAGATCGTCTTGACGCTCGGTTTGACCTTCACATCGACCTACTTCGCACGCTTGCGTCCTCGCCTACTTGTATCGGTACGTGATCCGCCCACGGCTGATGTCGTAGGGCGTCAACTCCACCTGCACCCGGTCGCCGGGCAGGATCCGGATGTAGTGCATCCGCATCTTCCCGGAGATGTGGGCCAGGATCCGATGGCCGTTCTCCAGCTCGACGCGGAACATGGCGTTGGGCAGCGGCTCGACCACCGTGCCCTCCATCACGATCGCGTCCTCTTTGGGCTTGGGCAGAGAAATCCTCCTGGGAAACCGGCTGGTGCGATGCAGCCCCGGACGCGCGTCGCATCAACCGAACC
>JALYGL010000066.1 GCA_030777125.1 Actinomycetota bacterium | reverse complement strand
GCCCGCCGAGGGAGCGCAGGACTTGGCGCCAGAGCCAGAAAGGTGGTGGTGCTGTCCCTTCCGGGGCGCGGCCCCAGGCAGTCGGTGTGCCTTGCAACTTCGCCTGAGCCGCCAGTTCGGCTGCCAGGCGCGTTTTGCCGATACCGGGCTCGCCTCCGCAGAGCACGAGGCGGGGGTGACCTTGGCGAGCCGCACAGAGAAGACTGGTGAGAACGGCTACCTCCTGATCGCGCCCAACGAGCAGGTCTCCCTCCACGCCCTCCAGCTTTGCAACTTGCGGCGTCGGGTGATGACCGCGCGCCTACGGAGGCACCGGGGGGTCTCCTTGAGGTGCGCCACGAGCCCACTCGGACGTGCAGTTCTGGTGCACAGAGCTGGCGATTTCGCGCTCTCGTCGTTCGGCCGCGGTGTCCCAGAACGCGTAGGTGCCGAACTGCCCGCTACCAACCGCTGACTTAGGGCTGTCGCGGCGGCTCAGCGGCGGGCAGATCATCCACCCGCCACGAAGGCAACCACGACGTACGCCGCATGCTTGTCGAAGCTCTGGCGACGGTGGTCGTAGACGGTGGTCGTTCGCGGGTCGGCATGACGGGCGGCGATCTGCACTTCACGCAGCGGGACTCCGGCCTCGAGGGCGCACATGATGAACGCCGCCCGCAGCATGTGGGGGTGCACCTGGCCGAGCCCACTCGCTTGGCGATGGAGCGGACCCCACCGGTGGGCGGTACGGCGGTCAAGCCGGCTGCCGTTGTGGCGGAGCAGGATCGGCCCAGCGGTACGTTCCCCGATTGCCAGGTCGATCGTCCTGGCCGTTCTGGGCACCAGGGGGATGACCGCCGGCTTGGTGCCCTTGCCGACGATGCGCAGTGTCCGGTGGCCCCGCTCGAAGCCGAGGTTCTCGATGCGGCCGAGCACGCCTCGCTGACCCGCGGGCCGTTCAGTCCGAGGAGCACGCCAAGTGCGGCATGGGCGTGGTCGACCCGCTCGGCGGCGAACAGAAACGACCCCCAGCTCGGAGCGGTCGAGGCCGCGGGCATCGTTGGGGTGGACCTTGGGCCGGCGCACGTACTGCGCCGGGTTGGAGGCGATCCGGCCGTCGATGTGGGCGAAGCGGTAGAAGCCGCAGACCGTCGACAGCCGCCGGTCGATGGTGGTCGCGGCAAGGCCACGGCGCTCCATGGCCCGGGCGTACAGCTCGACCTGGGGGCGTGTCGCCGACAAGATGACGAGTCCCTCGTCGGCAGCCCACTGGAAGAACGCCCGCAGGTCGTACCGGTATGCATCCAAGTCCGACCCTGGTAGCGGGCGGGGAACGCCGCGGCGGCCAGCTCCGCCTCGTCGATGCGCTCCTGTTGGCCAGCGGAGCTCTCGATCGTGGGCATGGGCATCAGTGCAGTCATCGTTGAACCTCCCGTTGTTGGTGGAGACCCAGCAAACGCCCATGCGTCCCGGTGCGCCTCGTCTACCGTCCCGGCGTTCGGGGTCACCCTGTCGGGCCGCGGCGCCTGTGGTTAGGGGGCACCTTGGGCAGCCGCCCACGGCGCGAATATCGATCGGTTCCGAGGCATCTCTCGCCGGCGCGGCGAACGGGAAGGAACGGCACATCTTGCTCGGTCGCCGTCGACTGGGTGTAGGTCACCCCTTCGCTCCACCTGGCCCACGACAGGGCCACCAGGGCCGTGAGCAAGCCCCATGAACGGCACGCCTTCCTCGATTTCGCGGGGCCCGTCTGTCGACCCCATTCCCACCGGCTGCTTCCCCAGCGGCAGTTGAGGGCAGACCCCTATCGCCCTGGCGGCCGAACTTCGCCACAATTCCATTGATGCGAGCGCACCGGAGTGACCTGACGATGACGAGGTCTGAGGACCGTCAGACCCGGAGCGGGTGAGGACATGAGGAATCGGTTGTCCATGCGCCTGGAGCGGCGTGGTGCCAACGACGAGCGGAGCCACCTCCGGAGATTCCGCTGGGTCATCTTTTCCCTCCTCCTCGTCGCAACCATCTTCGTCGTGGTCTTCGTTCTCTTTGCGGTCTCCCAGATGTTCGAGCCTCAGACGCTCGAATTGGGGCGCCAAGAGATCCGGGCCATGAAGAGCGAGCCCATTGTTGGCTTCCGGGCACCAGGAACCAGTTTGCTCAGACAACAGGAGCATCCAGCGGCCACGCACCCATTCGGTGGGGGCCAGAGCACCACCTCGATGGGCCAGGGCTTCGACATGACCGGTGACCCTGGTGACACGGTGGAGGCCTATCGGCTGGCCGCGCAGGCCAGCGGCTGGGAGTTCGTGGTCGACGGATGCTCCCGGGTAGAGCGAGCCACGGCAGCCGTCTTCGCCAAGCGCGTGGGTGGCTTCGACGCCACCCTCATCGTCCACGCTCAACTCGACCGGGATCGAGCCACGTACGCCGAGCCCGTGCGGCGGGGACTGGTCGTCACCCTCGAAGCCACCAAGGCCGCCGCCGGTTTCCACCTCTCGGTCGACGCCGGTTTGAGCCACAACGACGTGCACTGCCTTCGCGGTGTCGATCCCTCGGGGGCGGATCTGCAACCGCCGGCCCCGCCCACCCTCACGATGGAAGAGCTGTGCTCTCGCATCCCTGTCCCCGAGGTCAAGGCCATCACCGCTCAGGTGGAGGGCGTGGTCCTTGAAGAACCGGCCCAGTGCTGGCTGGTCAACGCTTCTAGCAATCCCCTGTTCATGGTCAAGCATGCCCTCTACCCACGCGCCTACTACGAGGACCGGCGCCTCCCCTCGGCGCAGGGATCGACCGAGCGGTTCTCGTTTTCCGCCTACGGCAAGAAGGACCCGAACCTTGAACACTCGGTATGGGTCACAACTCCTAGCGGGACCTACGTGGTGCGCGCCACGGATTTCCTGGACACCGAGGGAACAGAACGCCCCCTCCTCGCCGTCGCCCGTCTGTTGGAAGCGATCGACCCTCGCCCCACTCCTACTGGCCCACCTACGACCGTCGTCCCGGAGTCGGAGGCCGCTATCCTCATCGAGTACGCCCTCGACGGCGGGATCGCCGGAACGCTCCGCCTCGTTGTCGCCGCTGACGGCATGGCGGTCTACACCGGGGCTGGCGCGCAACCGGTCCGGTTCCCGGTGCCTCCTGGGAGGATGGAGGAGCTTCGTGTCGCTCTCACTCGCGTCGACTTCGGAAAGCTGTCACCCTCTTACGGCGCGGCGTCCGGGGCCGATAGGCAGACAGAGGTGATCACGTATCAAGGGAAGACTGTCAGAGTCGCTTCCGGCGGCCCCCCGGAGCTTCGCCGTCTCGCCACCGTCCTGAATCGACTCTTGGACGAGGGGAGTCGTCAGCGCTAAGAAGGAGCGTTCGTTCACCGGGTCCATGACAGCCCTGACAGCACCACGGCACGTTCTTCTCGGTCATGGCGCGCAAGCGAGGTGACGGGGCCGGGCGTCCCAGGCAACTGAGTAGGCTTTGGCCGTGGTGCTCATCGTGCTCGTCGACCGGCCTTGCCGATACTGCTCGGGCGAGGCCAACGGCTGACCGGGCAGATCGGCACTTTCCGGCCGCTGCCTGAGGAGGGCGCCTACTTCGGTGTCGACCTCTTGTGCGGGTCAACCTTTACCGGTTTGGGGCCAGGCTTGTTCCCTGGACCCGGCCAGGGCGGCGTCTTCGGCGTCGAGCGCTTATGTGGCTTCACGGGAACTGTCCTGCGAGCCATCTCGCCTCCTCAATGGCGAACGCACGTTCCCACTATACCCGAGATGTGGCGATTGCATGGCACCGATCCGGCGCGTGCCTCTCGCGCGCTCTGGGTACCCGAGTACCGGCTACCGGGACCGCTTCGAGAGCCTCCCGCGCCACGCCGGCCGGGAACAGCGCGTACGGCGTTACGCGGGCGGGCGCTCTGCCGCTCGCCCGAGAGGGTGCGGCACGTACTGGTCGCGTCCAGCCTCGCCCGGCTAGTGGTCCAAGCAGTGGCTGTTGGCGAGTTCACGCAGCTCGGCGAAATCGACGTGCCATCCTCGCCCTTCCTCATTGTCGAGAGGAACGAGGATGCTCGCCTCGGTCGGGCAGCTCGCCCTGAGTGCCCAGGCGTTCCAAGACCGGCGATTGGCCCGAATCTGGATGGTGCACCCTCGGATGCGACCGGAGGCGGTCTCGACGACAACCTCGGCGTCTGGCGCGAACGTTGGCTCGCGAACGACGCTGTCGCAGTCTGGGGCGTTCGAGAGTGCCGGTCCGCTGTTTCGTTGGCCACCAGTGGGGACTTCGAGATGGCCATTGACATACGGTGGCGGCGCCCGAAGGACGCTGGGAGTTCGAGTCGATGCCCAGCGACGGAGGCAGCGGGTTGTGGGCGTTCTACGGCGTCGTTGACCTCGGCACCGAGGCCGCGGGCTGACGGGTGGCGACAGTCAGACAGCCTTCGGCCCGCCGGTACCGACGGCTACGAGAACCTCGCGGCAAGCGCCGTAGTCGTCGACGTCGGCGAGCACGAGGTGGCCGTCGGGACCAGCGAGTTATGTGCGCCAGTCGGCCCGCAGCCCGGCCTGGGCCTGGCGGGACCGCACCTGATCGTCCTGACCCCCGACCTCAGCCGACGGTCGGGCGGCCGCCGTCGATCTCGATGCCGACCTGGGCGAAGCCGCACCTTGCGGACACTCTGCGGCTTGGTGACGTAGGCGGTCGGCCCGATCCGCCTGTCGTTGCGCTCCGACGGGTCGTGTTGGGCCATGGGCGAACGTACCCTTCGGGGGATGGAGCGTTCCGCTCTCCAGGGCCTGGCCGCCTTCCGGTGGGGTGCCTGGCTCTGGATGGCGACCGTGCTGCTCGTCTCCCGGGGCGACCTCGAACACCCGTGGCTGGCCCTGGGCCTGGTGGGCCTGGCCCTGGGCGTGACCGTGACCCACACCGTTCTGCTGCGGACCAACCCGGGCGCCCTCTGCCGGCCGGTGCCGGTGGCCGCCGAGCTGACCGTGGCGGCCACTCTGGTGCTCTGCGACGGCGTCGCCTACGGGTCGGGCCACGCCTTCTCGACGTCGCAGTCGCTCGGCTCCGTCTGGCCGCTCGCCGGGATCCTGAACGCCGGCGTCGCCTTCGGCCCCATGCTGGCCGCGGGCTCGGGGATGCTGATCGGCCTGGCCCGGGTGGGCGCCGTCCTGCTCAACGGGGCGTCGATCGACACGGGCGAGCGCATCCTGTCGGTGGTCAACACCACGGTCTTCTACGCCCTGGGCGGGGCGGCGGCCGGCTACCTGGCCCGGCTGCTGCGCCGAGCGGAGGCCGAGATCTCGGCCGCCCGGGCCCGCGAGGAGGTGGCCCGGACCCTGCACGACGGCGTGCTGCAGACGCTGGCCGTGGTGGAGCGGCGGGCGACCGACCCGCAGCTCTCCCGGCTGGCGCGAGAGCAGGAGCGGGAGCTGCGGGACTGGCTGTTCGGCTCGTCGCAGCGGGAGGGCGTGGTGGCCGACGTGGGCACGGCGCTGCGGGCCGCGGCCGCCCGCTTTGAGGACTCCTTCGGCGGGCGGGCCCAGGTGCTGGTGGCCGACGACCTGCCGCCGCTCGAGCCGGCGGCGATGGCCGCGCTGACCGGCGCGGCGGGCGAGGCGCTGGTGAACGCGGGCAAGCACGGGCGGGCGTCGAAGGTCCAGGTCTACGTGGAGCCCGACGAGGCGGGCGGCGTCTTTTGCTCGGTGAAGGACGACGGCGTGGGGTTCGACCCGGGGACCACCGTCGAGGGAATCGGGCTCTCCCGGTCGATCCGGGGCAGAGTGGCCGAGGTCGGCGGACGGGTGGAGGTCGTGAGCGCCCCCGGAGACGGAACGGAGGTCCTGCTGTGGCTGCCCTCATAAAGGTCGTGCTGGCCGACGACCACCCCATCTGGCGCGACGGCGTCCGCGCGGACCTGGGCGAAGGGTTCTGGGTGGTGGGGGAGGCGGGCAACGCCGAGGAGGCCATCGCCGCCATCCGCCAGCACAAGCCCGATGTCGCCGTCTGCGACCTCCAGATGCCCGGCGGCGGTGGCATCAAGGTGGCCCGCGAGTGCGGGGACGAGACGCGGATCGTCATCCTCACCGTCTCCGAGCAGGAGCGCGATCTGCTCGACGCCGTGGCCGCCGGGGCAGTGGGCTACCTGATCAAGTCCACGCCCGGCCCCGAGCTGCGAGCATCGCTGTGGAAGGCGGCTCGCGGGGAGCCCGTGTTCTCGCCCGCCCTGGCCGCCCTCGTCCTGGGCGAGTTCCGCAGGCTGACCAAGAAGTCGTCTGGCGTGTCGCCCCTCTCCGAGCGGGAGCGCGAGGTCCTCCAGCTGGTCGCCCGCGGCCACTCCTACAGGGAGATCGGGGCCAAGCTCTTCATCGCCGAGAAGACGGTGGAGAACCACGTCCGCAACATCCTGGGCAAGCTCCACCTCAGCCGGCGCCAGGAGCTCATCCGCTACGCGCTGGAGCACGGGATCGACTGACGGATCGAACCGGTGGCGGTGCTGGTCGCCCTGACGACCAGATCGCGCATCGGTTCACCGGCATCCGGGGCCGCCCCAGGGCGGAATGGGGGCGGGCCCCGATGGTCGTCGGGCTGGGTTGGGCCGACGCTGGGGCCATGAGCATCGCACTGCAACCTTCGGGCCGCCGGACCGGGGCCACCTGGGTGGCCGCCACCGGCGCCTTCCTCCTCCTCGCCGGCGCCGCCGTCTTCGTAGCCGTCCAGTGGGACCGCCTGCCCGAGACGGCCAAGCTCGGCCTGGTCGGCGCCCTCACCGCCGCCTTCCTCGTGGAGGGGCTGGCGCTGCGGCGCACCCTTCCGGCCACCGGCGACGTCCTGTTCCACCTGGGGGCCTTCCTACTGCCCGTCGACCTGGCCGGGATCGGCCTGCGCACGGGCATGGAGTGGCGTGCGCTGGTGGTCGCCGAGGGGGTGCTCGGCATCGTCGCCCTCGGCGGCCTGGCTGCCGTCACCGGGTCCGTGGTGCTCACCTGGGCCGGGATGGCCTCGGTGGCCGTGCTGGCCGGCGGCATCGCCGCGCTCGCCCCCGTCCCCGCGCCCCTGCTGCTGGCGGGGGCGGCCGTGGCCGCCGAGCTGTCCGGGAACCGCCGCCTACGGGCCGCAGCCTGGCCGTGGGCCGTGGCGGCCGGGATGGCGCCCGTGCTGGGCGCCGCCGTCACCGGGGTGCTGGGCATCGGCGAGGGGACCATGGCCGACCTCGGCCTGGCTGGCACTGCGCTGGCCTCGGCCCTCTCCGGGGCGCTGGCCGCCATCGTCCTGGCCCGGCAGGCCCGGCGCCACGAGGACCTGCGGCTGGCCTTCCTCGCCCTGGTCTCTCTCGGTGTCGGCCTGGTCCACGCCTGGGCCGGCGCCACCCTTCCGGCAAGCACCACCGCCCTCGGGGTCACCGCCCTCTTCGTGCTCGTGGAGGTGGCCGCGTTGCTGTCGACAGCCGACCCGTTCTGGCGTCGGCCGCTGGCCACCCTGGCCGAGCTGGCCGAGCTCGCCGGACTGGTGGCGGCCATGGCTGCCGGCGCCGCGCTGCTCGCCGCCCCGTTCGCCGACGGCTTCGACCCGGAGCCGGTGTGGGCCGGCGCCTCTGCCCTGCTGGCCGTGGGCCTGCTGACCGCCGACATCCGCCGCTACCAGGGCACGCCCCGGCCCTTCGGCCTCACCCTTCTGCGGGGCAGCGGGTGGCCGTCGGCCACTGTGCCGGTGGCGGTGGCGGCGGTGGTAGCCGTCGAACTCGGCACCGCCTCGTCCACCGCGACCTCGGTCGCCCTCCTCGTCGTGGCCGCGGTGGCCATGCTCTCGGGCCGGCCGTGGAGCGAGACCGTCGCCGCCGGCTTCGCCCCCTGGGCCGTGGCCGCCGCCGCGGCAGGACGGCCCGTCGTGGCTGCCA
>JALYGL010000065.1 GCA_030777125.1 Actinomycetota bacterium | reverse complement strand
TTCTTCCTCGTCCCCGGCATCCTGGCCATCGTGTGGGTCGGGCGCGAACGTCACTACGACGGCAAGGCCAAGGCCGGCTACATCTGCGGCATCATCGGCACCGTGCTCTCGGTGCTGGCCGCATTCGCCTACGTCAGCGTCCGTTCCTGAGCCCGTTCACCGAGTCCTCGCCCGCCGACGGGGCGGCGGTGCGGTTCCGCCACGGGGTGGCCAGCGGGGACCCCCTCCCCGACGGCGTGCTCATCTGGACCCGGGTCAGCGGGACGGGGCCCGAGCCCGTGCCCGTCGACTGGCGGGTGGCGCGCCACCCGGCGCTGGACGACGTGGTGGCGTCGGGCCGGGTCGACGCCAGGGCGGAGCACGACTTCACCGTCAAGGTCGACGTGACCGGGCTCGAGCCGGCCACCACGTACCACTACGGCTTCCAAGCCGACGGCGAGCGGTCACCGGCCGGTCGCACGCGCACCGCCCCGGCCGGCCCGACGGCCACCCTGCGCCTGGGCCTGACTTCGTGCGCCTCGTACACCGCCGGGTTCTTCAACGCCTACCGCAACCTGGCCCGCCGCCATCTCGACCTGGTCGTGCACGTGGGCGACTACCTGTACGAGAACTCCGGCGTGGTCGACGGCCGAACCGTCCGTGCGCACGATCCCGCCGGCATCGTCTCGACGCTGGCCGGCTACAGGGGTCGCCACGCCCAGTACCGCAGCGATCCCGACCTGCAGGCGCTCCACCAGCGCCACCCGATGGTGGCCGCGTGGGACGACCACGAGATCGCGACCGATGCCTGGCGGGGCGGGGCCGGCGTCCACCGGCGGCCCCCCGAGGGATGGGCACAACGCCGGGCGGACGCCCTGCAGGCGTACCAGGAGTGGATGCCGGTGCGCATGCCCGACCCGTCGGACCCCGAGCGCATCCATCGCACGATCCGCCTCGGGGACCTGGCCGACCTGGTGATGCTCGACACCCGCCTGGCCGGCCGCGACCGGCCCGCCCTGGGCGGCAGCCGGGCCGTGCCCGTGATCCTGGACCGGCGCCGGTCCCTCCTGGGCCCCGCCCAACGGGAATGGCTGCGGCATGAGCTGGGATCGTCCGACGCCCGCTGGAAGCTGATCGGCAACCAGGTGATGATGGCGCCGCTGGCCGCGGTCCGAGCCGGTGGGCTGGGCCTGGGCGTCAACCCGGGCCAGTGGGACGGCTATCCCGCGGAACGGGCCGACCTGTTCCGGTTCCTCGAGACGCACGGGCTACAGGTGGTGGTCCTCACCGGCGACCTGCATTCGTCGTGGGCCTGTGAGCTCCCGAGCGGAGCCGAGTTCCTGACCCCGAGCGTCACGTCGCCCAGCTTCGCCGACACCACCCTTCCTGCCGTCCCGGGCCTGCGGCGCCTCGCCCGCCGGCTCCTGCGATGGCAGAACCGCCACGTCCGCATGGCCGACCTCGAGCACCACGGCTACGTCGTGGTCGACCTCACCCCCGAGCGGGTCCAGGCCGACTGGTGGCACGTCGACACCGCCACCGAGCGATCGGACGGCGAGCGGTTCGCGGGCGGATGGCAGCTCCGGCACGGCGTTCCCGGGCTGGTCGCCGTACCTACGCCGGTCAGCGGCTGAGAATCGGAAGCGCCGCTACGTCAACATCGAGGACAAGGCGCCGGCGACGAGCTCGGGCAGGGTGAGGTAGCGGGCGCCCATCCGCTCGGCCAGGTCGGAGGCCAGGCCCAGCCGGGTGGGGCCGTCCTCGGCGTCGATCACCACCGCGGGGATCCCCCGGCGGCGCACCGCGGCCGACGCCTGGCGGGCGGCCTCGACCGCGTCGACGCCGTCGGGCGCGGCCGTGGCCCGCCCGTCGGACACGAGCACGATCAGGGGACGGTGCGTACCGGTCCGCTCCGCCTCCTTGGCCAGGTCGAGGGCGGCCGAGATCCCGGCCGCCAGCGGGGTCCGCCCGCCGGTCGGCAACTCCGCCAACCGGGCCCGGGCCACCTCCACGCTGCCGGTGGGGCGCAGCACCACGTCGGCGGCCTCTCCCCGGAAGGTGACCAGGGCCACCCGGTCGCGTCGCTGGTACGCGTCGAGGAGGAGGCTCACGACGGCCCCCTTGGCCGCCTCCATCCTGCGCTCCGCGCCCATGGACCCGGAGGCGTCGACGGCCACCACCACCAGGTTGCCGGCCCGCTGCTCGCGCACCGCCTGGCGCACGTCGCCGGGGCCGACGTGGAGCGTCCCGCCGTCGCCGTCAGGGCCCGAGCGGCCCCCTGCGCTGGCAGTGACCTGGGCGGCGTGGGCGGCCGCGGCCCGGACGGTGGGGCCGACGGCGACGCTGCCCAGGGGGCCGGACGGAGGGCGGTCGCCGACCAGCCGCCCTCGCTGGCCCTCGACGGTGGAGCGCCGCCCGTCCGGCCCGGCGGATACGTCGCGGGGAGCCCGCAGGGTGGCGACAGGGCCTGGTCGGTCGGGTGTGGCCACGCGCTCCGGTGGCCGGGCGCCCGGAGCGGCCCGGCCGGGGTCGTCGAGAGCGGCGTCGACCTCGTCGGGGGTCATCCCCGGCTCCTCGAACGGGTGGCGGCGGCGACGGTGGGCCAGGGCCAGGGGCGCCACCCGGCGGACGTCGTCGACGGTCGCCTCGGGCCGGCCCTCCAGCCCGGCC
>JALYGL010000064.1 GCA_030777125.1 Actinomycetota bacterium | reverse complement strand
GTCGCCGCCTGCTCGGCTGACAGGGTGGAGGCGGAGGTGGTGGAGGGTGACTCGGGTCGGTCGGTCGCCGTCGGCGACGGAGCCGGCGTCGCCTGCGTGGGGCCGTCGTCACCGGTCTGGCGGACGGCGACCACGCCGGCGGCCGTCGCCAGCAGGAGGGCGACCACCACCACGAGGGCGACGGCGACGCGGCGCCGGAACGGGGTGGGGGAGGCGGGATCGACCATTCGGATGGGCTCGGCCCAACCGTACCGTCGCGGCCGTTCCTACCGACCGGCGCGCCTCGGGCCCCGCCCCGGCCCCGCTCGGGCCCTGGCCCCCGCTCAGAGGGCCGCTCGGGCCCTGGCCCCCCGCTCAGAGGGCCGCTCGGGCCCTAGGCTGGGGCGGTGTCGGACGCCGAGCGCCTCGACCGTATCCTCACCATGCTGCGTGATCGGGGCGGACGGCTCACCACCGCCCGTAGGGCCATCGTCACCGCCCTGGTCGGCAGCCGCAGCCACGTCACGGCCGACGAGCTGTCGGCGACGGTACGGGCCGCCCACCCGGACGTCCACCTGACCACCATCTACCGCTGCCTCGACACGCTGGAGGAGATGGGCGTCGTCGACCACGTGCACCTGGGCCACGGCCGGGCCGTCTACCACCTGAACGACGAGATCCACCAGCATCTGGTGTGCGAACGGTGCCAGGCGGTGGTGGAGGTGCCCGACAGCCTGTTCGACGATCTGGCCGCCACCGTCCGCGGCCGGTACGGCTTCGCCATCCGGCCTCACCACTTCGCCGTCCTGGGCCGCTGCGCCGACTGCCAGGAGTAGTGGCCAGCGCTTAGGCCGGGAACAGCACGATCGTCAGGGTGCCCACGACGAACAAGGCTCCGGTGACGGCGTAGACGACGCCGCGGACCACGGCCTGCCGACGGGGCCGGCGCACGTAGTCGTCGATGATCCAGCGCAGGCCGTTGGCGCCGTGGGCCAGGGCCAAGGCCAGCAGCAGCCAGTCGAACAGGCGCCAGAGCGGGTTGTCCCAGCGGTCGGCGACGAACCGGTAGTCGGTCTCCACCACGTCGTTGACGATGTGCGTCACGGCGAAGTGGACCAGGGCCAGGAACACCAGGGCCAGGCCGGACAGGCGCATGAAGAACCACGACCACGTCTCGAAGCTGCGGCGGCCGGGCGGCTCGACGGGCCGACGGGTGGGCGGGGCGGTGGTCACAGGCGTCCGTCGATGAACGGCTTGAGGATCACGTAGCCGCCCGGGATGCCGGCGGCGAGAGTCAGGAACACCGCCGCCCCGAGCAGGCGACGCTCCTTGGCGACGGCCCCGGGGAACAGGTCGACGGCCACGATGCGCAACCCGTTGAAGGTGTGGAACAGCAGCGCGAAGAGCAGGCCGACCTCGAACAGCCGGAGCAGGACGTTGCCGTAGAGGCTGTGGATCTCGTCGTACACGCTGGGCCAACGCACCATGGACACGTCGACGACGTGCAGCAGCAGGAACAGGAACACGAGGAACCCGCTGATGCGGTGGCCCAGGAACGCCCACTGGCCCGACTTGCCCCGGTACGTCGTGGACGGCTTCACCGGCGCCCGTACCAGCGGTCGCCCCACATCGTCGACGACACCACGTAGAGGGCGAAGAGGGTGATCACCAGAGCGACGACGCCCAGCGCGGCCGCGAAGACGGTCTGGGCCGTGGTCACGACTCGAACGCTACCGCCGCCGTGGGTCGGACCCGGACCGCTCGCGGATAGGCTCCCGCCGATGTCACAGGTCGAAGATCCCGTCGTGTCCGCGGTCGTCACCCTGAAGCAGGACGACGCCGGCGCGCCCACCCAGGAGACCACCGCCCGCATCAAGGCCTGGTTCGGCGGGGCTGGGTTCGAGGTGCACGCCCCCTTCTTCGCCAGCTTCTCCATCGGCGGCCGTCAGTCGTTGTTCGAGGAGATGTTCGGCACCCGTCTGGTCGTCGACCGGGAGAGCCTGGCCACCACCATCACGACTGCCGACGGCGGCATGGAGCTGTCGCTCGCTCAGCTCCCCGAGGAGGTGCGGTCCGAGGTCGAATCGGTGGCGTTCATGCCCCCACCCGGGTTCGCCTGATCGACTCCACGCCCCCGAAGTAGGGCCGGAGCGCGGCGGGGAGGGCGATCGAACCGTCCGGACGACGGTGCGTCTCCACCAACGCCGCCCACACCCGAGGAACGGCCAGGGCCGAGCCGTTGAGCGTATGGGCCACCACGGTCCCGCCGCCTTCGGCGGGGCGGTAGCGCACGTTGGCCCGACGGGCCTGGTAGTCGGCGAACCACGAGATCGACGACACCTCCAGCCACATGTCGCAGCCGGGGGCGTAGACCTCCAGGTCGAACGTGCGGGCCGACGACGGTGAGAGGTCGCCGGCGCACAGGTCGACGACGCGATACGGCAGGCCGAGGGCGCGCAGCGGCGCCTCCGCCCGGCGGACCAGGTCGAGGTGGACGTCGGACGCCTGCTCGGCGGTGGCGTAGGCCAGGATCTCCACCTTGTCGAACTCGTGCACCCGCAGCAGGCCTCGCGTGTCCCGCCCGGCCGCGCCGGCCTCCCGGCGGAAGCAGGCGGTGTGCGCCATGAGCCGCATGGGCAGGTCGGCCTCGGTCAGGAGCTCGTCGCGGGCCAGGGACGTCAGCGGGACTTCAGCGGTGGGGATGGCCCACAACCCGTCGCGCTCAAGGTGGTAGGCCTCGTCGGCGAACTTGGGCAGGTGGCCGGTGGACACCATGGTCTCCGTACGGACCAGCGTCGGGGGGCGCACCTCCTCGAACGCGTCACGGTTGAGGTCGAGTGCGAACTGGCACAGGGCCCGGACCAGCGTGGCGCCCCCGCCGCGGTACATCGGGAACATGGAGCCCGACAGCTTCGCCCCCCGCTCGAGGTCGAGGATGCCGAGCTCGGCGCCCACGTCCCAGTGGGGCACCCGTTGGTGGGCGGCGTAGGCATCCGGGTCGTGACCCTCGACTCGGCGCACGACGTTGTCGTCGGGCGTGCGTCCGTCGGGGCACTCCGGAGCGGGCGGGTTCGGGAGGTCGAGCAGGATGTCTCGCAGCTCGGCCGCCGCCGCCTCCGCCTCCGCCGCCATTACCTTCTGCTCGTCGCCCACGGCCCGGCTCTCGGCCGCCTTGGCCTCGGCCGCCTCCACCTGACCGGACCTGCGGGCCTGCCCGACCTCCTTGGACAGGGAGTTGACCCGCGCCCGCAGTTCGTCGCTCCTGGCCTTGGCCGCCCGTTCGCGGGCGTCCACGGCCGCCGCCCGATCCACCTCGGCCGGGTCGACGCCGCGCCGGGCCAGGGCCGCCTTCACCGCGTCCAGCTCGGTGCGCAGGCGCCTCGGATCGATCATGGACGGACCGTACCTGCCCGCCGCAGCCGGCGAGCTACGTTTCGCCCATGCCCGTGAGCGAACCGCCCCGTCCGGACCGTGACCTGGCCGAGGACGAGCCCGACCTGCCCGACGACGCCGAGCTCCAGGACCTGGCCCCCGATCTGCCGCCGCTGGACACCGACCCGATGGCGCCCATGAACCCGGTGCCCCCCGGGCCCGAGAGCCCGGTGTCGCCCCAGGCCGGGGTCGGCGCCCCTCCCGACACGTCGTTGGCCGAGGTGGCCGACGCGGTGAAGGACGGCCGCCTCCCGGAGTAGGGCCACTCCTCCGGGCGCCCCGGGTCAGGGAGCGCCGGTGTCCCGCGTGGTGTCCTCCTCGGAGGGGCCCGTCTCGATCCACGACCGCAGGGCCTGGAAGCCGTCGGTGGTGCGCAGGGTGTCGAAGTTGGAGTCGCCGTCGAGGAGCTCGGTGTTGCGGAAGCCCTTGTCGACGGCCTTGCTGAGCCAGGCCAGCGCCTCCTCGTCGGCGCCGGCCACGGCCCAGCTGCAGGCCGTGTTGTAGGCCACCAGCGGGTCGGCGACATGCTCGAACAGCAGGGCCCCGGTGAGGGCGGAGTCGGCGTAGCGGCCGCCATGGTGAAGGCCGAGCTGCAGCGCCCGAAGGCCGGCGATGGCCTGGTCGGCCGAGAGCGCCCCCAGGTCGGTGCGCAGCTGGTCCAGGCGGCGGGCGTCGGCCACCAGCCGGGCCGCCACCGCCACCGCCAGGAGGTCCTCGCTCGACGCGAACCCCAGTGGCAACGCCGGGGCCGGGCGCCCGTTGGCCAGCTCGACCATGCTGCGGACGAGCTGGCTGGCCGACACTCCACCGCCCAGAGGCGCCAGAGCGTTCTCCGCCTGCTCGGGCTCCCCGGCCGCCAGGTGGGCCCATGCCTGGAGCTCCAGGGCGAGGGTCTGCACCCGGGGCGACGGACGCCCTGCCGCCACCTCGGCCGCTGCGCCCGCCGCCTCTTGGAAGCGGCCCTGGGCCAGGTCGTCGCGCGCCTGGCTCAGGCGAAGGTAGGCGGGCTGGTCGCGATCGGCGCCCAACGAGCGGAAGTTCTGGCTCCCGAACAGCGCCGCCAGCAGGGCGACGTAGGGCTGCCCGTAGGCCAGTCCGACGAGGCCGACGACGGCGGCGGTGGCCACCGAGACGATCCGGGCCTTGCGCTGGGTCGTGTCGCCGGTGGTCTGCTCGAAGAAGCCGGCAACGATGTTGCCGCCGTCGAGGGGCAGGATCGGGAGCAGGTTGAAGACGCCCCAGGCGATATTGACGAAGATGAGGTCGACGAGCACGGCCTCCAGCAGCTCGGAGTCGGTGGGAGTGACGGCCCGGGCGACGGCCAGTGCGGCGATCCCGACCGCGAACCCGGTGACCGGCCCGGCGATGCTCACCACGATGGAGCGGAGCGGCGGCTGGGCCGCGCCGGTGGTAGCGCCGCCGAACCCGTGCAGCACGATCTCCGGCCGGGCCCCGAAGCGACGGAACGCGGCGGCGTGGCCCATCTCGTGGACGAGGATCGACACTCCGGCGACGACCAACCACTCGAGGATCAGCCACCCACGCCGCCCCCCGGCCAGGCCGAACAACCCCATGACCACGAAGAACAGCGGCTCGATCCGCGTGGGAACGCCGGCCACGGTGAACTGCAGCCCCCTCACCGGCCAAAGGCTAGACCTGCCCACCGTCCGGACGGCGTTCGCGTCGAGGGGGTGGGTCCCCTAGGTGGGGTTGGGGGTCGAAGCGGCGGGCGATTCCGAAGGAACCGGGTGCCCGCGCCGGCTAGGAAGGCGGGTGGGGGCTGCGGTCGAGCGTCCGGAGCTCCCGCTCCACGTCATCCCACAACAGAACGTCGCGCCCGCCCCGCTCCTCCGCTGCATACCACCGGAAGAAGATGGCGGCGATGATCACCCACAGGTAGAACCCGGCCGCCACCTTCATGATGAGACCGGCCATCAGCTGGTCGGTCAGCACGTCGACGCCCCAGAGCCGGGGGAAGGTGGCGTAGATCGGGTAGAGCGGGCTGGTCCCGAAGGTGAGGAACGACGCCGGCACCGTGGGGACGATCGTCTGCAGGAAGAGGTAGAGCATCTGCATCGGCGGGCGAAGACGGGGTACCTCCGGCAGCGGGCTGGCCACCGGCAGCCACATCAGGATGGCGGACGCCAGCAGCACGGCATGGGCCACGAAGTGCAGCGGGTGGTAGCGGACGGTCGCCTCCACCACCACCGGCCAGTGGCTCAGCACCAGGATGAGGTTGAACTGGATGAGGCCGGGGACGGGACGGGCCAGGCACCGGACGGTGGCCCGCAGCCACCGGGCCCGGAGAAGGCGGCGGGCCATCCACGCCGGCGTGCCCACCACCAGGAGCACGGCCGCGACCAGGGTCATGAGCAGGTGCTGAGCCATGTGGACGCTGTAGAGGTAGCCCTCGGCGACGTCGTGGATCGGCCAGCTCGACGCCACCACCAGGGTGGCCGCCCCTCCGAGGAAGGCGGCGACCTGGCCGCGGCTGGCCCCCGGAGTCGGATGGCGGCGCAGGGCCACCACGTACGCCGCCACCAGCGTGCCGATCAGCGCCCAGGCGTCGAAGTCGACGTGGAAGGGCGGCAGGCCGACGGCGCCGGTCATCTCGTCCAGACGTGGAGGGTGGAGAGGTACGCCACGTACACGAACACGGCCAGGGCCACGCCGGTGAAGAACAGGCGCCGGAACAGGCGGCTGTCGAAGCGCAGGTGCATGAACCAGAGCACGACCAGGGCGAGCTTGAGGATCGACATCACGGCCAGGATGGGCACCAGCAGGCCCTCCAGCGACTCGATGTAGTAGACGAGCACCTCGGCCAGGGTGATGGCGGCCAGGATCAGGGCCACCATGACGTACTGCTTGTCGGACGGATGCTCGTGCTTGGTGCCGCCCTCGACCGGACTGGTCTTGACGACCGGGCCGGGCTCTCCGGCGGTGGCCGGGTCGGACGTCGTCTCGTGCGTTGCCATGGCGGGTTCCCCTATGGGATCAGGTACACGAGGGTGAAGATCACGATCCAGACGATGTCGACGAAGTGCCAGTAGAGGCCCACCAGTTCGACCGTCTCGGCCCGGGCCGTGGGAAGCTTGCCCTTCATCGACAAGCTCCACAACGACAGCAGCATGAGCACCCCGATGGTGACGTGGGCGCCGTGGAAGCCGGTGAGCACGTAGAAGCTGCTGCTGAACAGGTTGGTGCGCAGGTTCAGGCCCTCACGGGTGAACACGGTGAACTCGTAGGCCTGGCCGGCGACGAAGCTGGCTCCCAGCAGGGCGGTGGTCAGCAGCCACACCCGCAGGCGGCGGTGGTCGCCCTGCTGGATGGCCGAAAGGGCCAGCACCATGGTGAGGCTGCTCATGAGCAGCACGAACGAGCTCACCGACGTGTAGGGGATGTCGAAGACGTCCTCCGGGGTCACCGTGCCCGGCTCGCTCTGGCCCTTGTAGAGGATGTAGGTGGAGATCAGGGCGCCGAACAGGAGGCACTCGGAGCCGAGGAACGCCCACATCCCCACCTTCTCGTGGGAGAGGCCGGTGGAGGTCGGCGGGTGGCCGGCCTCGACCTCGGTGTGGCCGCCCTCGACGGTGGTGTGTGCGCCCTCGGGAGTGGCGACGCTCATTCCCGGTCCGCCGTCTCCGCCGCCGGTGCTCCCACCGGGGCCAGCTCGGCGCCGGCCGTCTCTTCCAGCTCCGGTTCCTCCGGTGCGGTGGCCGGCTCCAGGGCCCAGGCGTACAAGGTGCCCAGGATCCAGATGGCGCCGAGGACGGCGACCACCCACGTCTTGTACATCACCCCGTAGCAGAGGACGGCCAGGCCGACAGCCGAGAACACCGGCCAGTACGAGGGCGACGGCATGTGGATGTGAGGCTCCTCCTCGGCGTGCTCGCCCTCGGGCGCCTCGTCCGGCCGCTCCCCGCCGCCCTCCTCGGCACTCGGGGGCGGTCCCTTCTCATCCGCCTCCGCCTGCACGGGCTCACGCAGCACGGGCCGGCCCTGCTCGTCCTCGGTGTACTTGCGGTGCCACAGGTCGTCGCGGGCGGTGACCAGCGGGACCTCGGCGAAGTTGTACTCGGGCGGGGGGGAGGGGATGCTCCACTCCAGCGTGCGGGCGTCCCAGGGGTCGGCACCGACCTTGGCGTTGTGGCGGCTCTTCCAGAGGTTCAGGAGGAACACCGCGATCGACGCCGCGATCATGAACGAGCCCAGAGTGGAGACGAAGTTCCAGACGTCCCACCCCATGCCCTCCGGATAGGTGTAGATGCGGCGAGGCATCCCTTGCAGGCCCAGAATGTGGAACGGGGCGAAAGTGAGGTTGAACCCGGCCAGCATGAGCCAGAAGTGGAGCTTGCCCAGCTTCTCCGACAGCATCCGGCCCGTCAGCTTCGGGTACCAGAA
>JALYGL010000063.1 GCA_030777125.1 Actinomycetota bacterium | reverse complement strand
TGTCGGTCAGGACGTCGCCGGAGATGACGAGGAACCGCTCGTCGAGCTCGTCCATGGCGTTGCGCACCGAGCCGGCGGTGCCGAGTGGGGTCTCCTCGGTGGCGTAGACCATGCGCACCCCGAACTCCGAGCCGTCGCCGAAGTAGGTGCGGATGTGGTTTGCGAGGAAGGCCACCGTCACCACGATGTCGTCGAAGCCATGGCGCTGGAGGAGCATTACGATGTGCTCCATCATCGGGCGGTTGACCAGCGGCATCATAGGCTTGGGCTGGTTGGACGTGAGTGGGCGCAGACGGGTCCCCTCGCCTCCGGCCATGATCACCGCCTTCATTGCTCGGAACCTAGCTTCACGACATCCGGGCCTCGAGGGCCCGCCGAGCGAGCGGCAGGTACATGGCGAGCGACACGTAGCCGAGCACCAGGCCGGGAACCACGAACAGCCACGCCAGCACCTCGGCCACCTCGGCCCACGACAGCGTGGACGCCGCCGCCAGGAACAGCGGGAACGACGCGAGCAGGCAGAACGTGCCGGCCTTGCCCACCAGGGTGACGTCGATGCGTCTGGCCCCCATCGCCGCCAGCGCCACTGCGGCCACGGCCACCAGCCCCTCCCGCACCAATGTGAGCACGGCCACGACCACTGGCACCGACCCGTCGATCAGGATGCTGACCACGGCCACGCCCAGCAACAGCCGGTCGGCGACGGGGTCGAGGATCTTGCCGAGCTGGGTGACCTGGTCGTAGCGACGGGCGACGAAGCCGTCGACCCAGTCCGTCGAGCCGAGCACTCCGAGCAGGACCGCCGCCGCCGCCCGATTGTCCCTGGCGAACAGGAGCCACACGAAGACGGGGATGGCGACCAGGCGGGCGGTGGTGATGAGGTTGGGGATCACCAGGATTCGCTCCTCCCCGGCACGGCGTGGGGCCGATGGGGACGATCGCTCCCCCACCCTCGCCACCTCGTCATCTTAGAGCGGCGCGGACCGCTCAACCTGATCTGGACGAACGTTCATCCTCGGGAGCGTCATCGCCGCGCCCCGCCGGTCGAGGGCGGGTCGACGCTCAGGGGGCACCGGCTCCGGTGGCGAGCACATCGAGGGCCTCGATGAGCTCGGGTCCGTCGTTGGCCACGGCGTTGACCAGGGGGCGCACCATCCTCGGGGCCAACCAGCGCCCGGGGGCCGGCGCCAGGAGACGTTGGAGCTCCTCGACGTCGTCGTTGGCCGGATCGAGCCAGTTGGCCCAGTCCTCGGGCGCGAGGATGGCCGGCATGCGGGAGTGGATGGGGGCGACGGCGTCGTTGGCGGCGGTGGTGACGATCGCGCACGACACGACCCGGCCCGCCTTGCCGCCGCCGCCGTCGCTGCTGCTGCTGCCGTCGGCGCCGATCGCCGCCACTCTGGCCCCGGGCGGCCGCCACGACTCCCACAGACCGGCGAAGGCGAGGGGCGACCCCTGGCTCGAGGGGATGTACCAGGGCTGCTTGGCACCACCGGTGTCGAGCTGCCACTCGTAGAAGCCGTCGGCCGGCACCAGGCAACGCCTCCGGGCGAACGCCGCCCGGAACGCAGGCTTGTCGAGGAGGGTCTCGGCCCGGGCGTTGATGAGGCGGCTGCCCAGCGTCGGGCTGTCCGCCCACCCCGGGACCAGGCCCCATCGCAGGGCGCCCAGCCTGGTCTCGTCACCGCGTACGGCCACGGCGTAGACGTCCTCGGTGGGGGCGACGTTGTAGCGGGGACCGAGATCATCGGTCACCACCCGATCCACCGAGAAGAACCGGGTGAGATCGGCGATCGGGCTGGTCGAGGTGTACCGCCCACACACGGCGCCAACCGTACCGCCGGGCGCACCCCGCCTCCGGCCGTCCTTCTGGCGGGGGGAGGATGGCGCCGATCCCCCCGGGTGGTGCTGCAGCAGCGCTCGTTCCGGAATCGTCAACCGCCCGGGCCGGCCCTACGCTTGAGCGGCGTGAGCCCGGAGCCGACCCCGAGCGCGTCCGAGGCGGCCGAGGAGCTGGCCCGCCTGCTCGGAGCCTCCTCCCCCGGGAACGGGCCGGCCGACACGCCCCCGGGGCCACCGCTACCCGACCCTGGTCACCACCGGACCAACGGGAGGGCGAGGTGGCGCTGCGAGCACTGCGGCTGGGAGGTCGAGGCGTGGGTTCGCCCGGAGTGCTCCCGGTGCTACACCATGTCGACTCAGGCGATCGCCTGGGTCGAGCGCTGAACGAGGAGATCATGGGCGAGGAGCATCGCTACTACCGGTGGGCCGGCTTCTTGTTGCGTCATCCGGTCGCAGACCGCGAGGCCGCCGAGATCCTCAGGGCCCAAGCGTGGGTGCCTGCGCCCAAGGAGGCCGTCAGCGACATCTCCCAGCTGCCCGAGGAGCATCCTCCCGGCGGCTGGTGCACTCGGTTGAGCGACGGAGAGGCCGAGCGCATGGCCGCCGGCTTCGGCGTCACGCTGTAGTTCCCCTGCGCCCTCCTGCTGCTGCGGCGGCAAGGTGAGGTGTTCGGCGCCCACATCCCGCGGGCGGCCGAGCGAGCGAGCGTCGCGTCGCGTCGCTCGGGAGGGGCTCCCCAGCGGGCTGACCAGGCTGACTAGAAGGTCAGGCCGTCGTCGACGGCGCTGGCCACCAGCTGCTCGAACACCAGGGCCACGTCGAGGGTGGCGGTCTCGTCGCCGTCGACCTCGCCCTCGTTGGCCACCGCCAGTTGGCCGATCCCCGACAGCGCCACCTGGAGCAAGGCGGCCATCGAGCACAAGAGGCTGGCGGCCCGCTCGGTGTGGGCCGTGGTCGGGCGCAGGCCGTCGTAGAGCTCGGCCAG
>JALYGL010000062.1 GCA_030777125.1 Actinomycetota bacterium | reverse complement strand
ACTCGGCGATGCGCTCCCGCAGGCCGTCGAGGCCCTCGGTGATCTTCTCCCCCGGGGCCTTGGCCAGGTCCTTCGCCCCGGTGTCGACCTTGATGCCGGGCTGGATGCCGAGCTTCTTCAGAAGATCAGGGAAGGGGGTGCCGTCGGCGGACGACTGGCGGATCGTCTCGTCGTACATGATGACGCCGCTGATCGAGTCGGCCAGGCCCGGCGTGGTGAACAACGTGTCCCGATAGGCCTGTCGGGTCTCGGCCGTCGACTCGATGTCGATCGAGGCGAACCGCTTGCCGATGGTGCCCGTGCTCTCGTCGGCCGCCAGCACCCCCCTGCCGGGGGCGACGAGGGCCTGGGCGTTGGTGGTGAGGTCGTCAGCCATGGGCGCACTGCTCCTTGCTCGTTTCGGGTCGAGGGTAGACACCCCCGACGTTACGCCAGCCCCGCCTCGACTGCCACCGTCACGGGGCCTGTCGCTCGCGTCCAGCCCATCCCTGCACCACCCCACCCGTTGGTCGACGCGGGGCACCACCATGTCCACCGGCGCCGAGAACGCGCTGGGGGTGCAACGTGGACGCCGCCGGCCGGCGGATGGTCACCGGTAGGAGGGGTTGAACGGCTCGACGCCTCCTCCCCCCCCGCCGCCGTCACCGGGCTCGACCAAACCGCGCAGGAACAAACCGGCCGTAGGGGTGAGGTCCTCGCCGGTCCGCCCCACCGCGTGCCACTGGCGCTCGAGGGGCACGGCCTCGCAGCACCACTCCTCGAGCGCGCCCCGCGTCAGCTCCCTGGCCACCGCGTCGCGCGAGATCAACGTCACCCCGAGCCCGGCGCGCACCGACTCCCGGATGGCGCCGTTGGACCCGAGGGTCAGCGTCGAGGGGTTGACGCCCAGGTCCTCGAAGAGCTCCTCGGCGGTGGAACGGGTGCCCGATCCGTGCTCTCGGATCAGCCAGACTCGGCTGGCCAGGTCGGCCACCGACACCTTCCGGACGGGGAGGGGCCCAGCCTCGTCGTCCGTCGGCACCCGTTCCGCGGGAGCCACGATCACCAGGGGGTTGACCCGGGTGGCGAGGGTGGTGAAGCGGCCGTTGGCCGGGGGTCGCCCACCGATGGCCAGGTCGACCTCCCGGAAGCCGAGCAGCTCCCAGACCCGATTACGGTTGCCGACCTCGAGCACCACCTCGGCCTCGGGGTAACGAATTCGGAAGGCGGCGAGGAAGGCAGGCAGCACGTGCTCACCGGCAGTGGTGACCGCGGCGAGGCGCACCCGCCCCCGCTCGGGGTTGAGCTGCCCGGCGGTGGCCACCCGAGCCTCGTCTACCAGTCCCAGGACTTGGCGGGCGTAGCCGGCGAAGACCCGGCCCGCGGGGGTGAGCACCACGCCTCGGCCCTCCCGGGCGACGAGGGGCACGCCGAGGTCCTGTTGCAGGGCGCTGACCGCCGCCGACACCGCTGGTTGGCTCACCACCAGGTCAGTGGCGGCCCGGCGCACGGACCCGGAGCGGGCCACGGCGACGAAGGCCCTGAGCTGGGAGAGCGTCACGTCCTAACCATATCCTTATCAGTAGTGGCAGGTCCGTACTGAACAGCGCGTCCCATCGGGCAAAAATCGCCCGCAACCCCCAAAACGTCGTATCGAGAAGTGGAGATCAGCTTCATCTCGATGAACTGGAGGGGCAAGCCGCTCACCACCTACAGCGTCATCGTCAACCTGACCGCCGCCACGACCACGCGCACGGGCCTTCGGGTCATGGCCGAGCTCGACCAGCGCTCCTATCCGACCGGCATCAAGGGTGACCGACGCCGAGCTCGCCGCCGTCCTCTGAGGCACACGAGTGGCAGGGCGGTTCGTGGCCGCCACCGCCGAGCGGCTGGCCGAGTTCCGCTCACGCCCCCTCGACGACGCGACGTGCTGGACATCTTCGTCGACGCTTCGACTTCACCGGTGACACGATGGTTGGAGGAACGCTGTCCTAGGGTCCGCCGCCTCAAACCGGTCATAAGCAGACAGTTATGACTTACAACTGAGTATTCACTTTACTTTGCGACCACGGCAGCTTAGGCTCTGGATTAAAGTCCTCCAGGACAACCGTCAGACCCGTAGTGGGAGCCCAAACCGGGCCCAGACCGGGCTTCAGCCGAGGAGAACCGCGTGGCACAGAGCAACGGCAGCAGTAGCGGCTACCAGGCCGGCGTGAAGAATTACGCCGACAACTACTGGACCCCGGAGTACGTGCCGTTGGACACCGACCTCCTGGCGGTCTTCAAGGTGGTTCCCCAGCAGGGCGTGCCGCGCGAGGAAGCGGCCGCGGCGGTGGCCGCCGAGTCATCCACCGGCACCTGGACCACGGTGTGGA
>JALYGL010000061.1 GCA_030777125.1 Actinomycetota bacterium | reverse complement strand
GGGCCGAGAGGGGCCCCGGCCGTCGGGCGCGCAGCCGGCGGCCACCGCGACCGCGATCACGGCCATCACCACGGCCCGCGCCTCGACCCGCACGGCGGGACGCTACACCGGTCGCCGCCGCACCGGTTACGCGGTGCCTCTCCCGGTCTCCTCCAGGGCCAGCCGGAGCGACTCGAGCTCGACGACGACGCTCTCCACGTCACTGCCGAGGGGTTGGAGCCCGGTGACGTCAAGGGCGCCGAGCGAGAGCTCGACGGCCCGGGCCACGGCCTCGTCCAGCTGGGCGTCGAGGCGCCGGAGTCGGTCGCGGGCCTCCCGGGCCACCTCCTGCAGGCGGTCGGCCGAGCCGAGCTGGCGCCGGATCGACTCGGCCGCGGCCTCCACGTCGGAGCGCCCGGGCGTCCGCCGCAGCTCGGACTCGCACCGGTCCAGCTCCCGCCGGATGGCCTCGGGGTTCAGCTGCTTGACCGCGGTGTCCAAGGCGTCGCCGCGCTGGGCGATGCGCCAGCACTCGTCCACGGCCACCGCCACCCGGGCCCGCACCTCGCTCAACCGGTCACGAAGGGGGCCACGGCGCGTACTCCTCACGGCTTCGTCGAAGCGGTCCTCCGCCTTCATGGCCTGGCGGACGAGAGAGCGCCACGGCTCGCGGAGGAGGGTCGGGTTGAAGTCGCGGCGGGGCCGCCGGGGAATGGCGAGCGCCACCCGTGCGGCCCAGCACGCCACGCCCACAGCGGCGGCGCCGAGCAGCGGGACGCCGCCCAGGATGGCGGCCGACGCCCCGGCACCGGCCAGCAGGATGGCCGACGGCTGGGTGATGGCCCGGGCCACCGCCGGGGTCCGCGCCCCCGAGGGCAGCCGCTCGAGCATCGAACCCATTCTGTTAGAAGTTGCTGACGACGGCGGTGAAGACCTTGTCGATGGTGGTCGGGTCGCTGGCGTCGTAGGCGGCGGCGTTGGTGGCTTCGGCGATGCGCCGCAGGACCGACAGGTCGGCGTCCTTGCCGTAGGCGATCGGGAAGACCCGCACCGGCCGGCTGGACTGGCCCTCGGTCCCGGCCCGGAGGTCGGCGAGGAGCCGGTCGAGATCGCGGTTGCGGGGGTCCTCGTTGCGCCCGTCGGTGAGCAGGACCACGGCGTTGATGCGCTGCGGGTCGTAGCTCTCGCGCACGGCCCCGAACGAGGCCCCGGTGACTGTGTAGAGCGGCGTCCCCTGGGTGGGCACGAGCGACCGGATGCGCGACGCGATCTGCTCCCGGTTGGCCGATATGGGCCCGAAGGGGACCAGGTCGACGTAGTCGGTGGGTTCGGTGCGGCTGATGTCGGTGGAGAAGATGCGCAGGGCGACGTCGTCCTCGCCCTTGAACTGGGCCAGGGCGTCGATGGCGGCCTGCTTGGCCAGATCGAGCTTGGTGTTGCCCCGGTCGTCGGCCGGGTCGCCCATGGAGCCGGACACGTCCATGACGAGCATGACCCTGGCGCTCTTGCGCTGCTGGGCCCACAGGTCGAGCACCCGCGCCAGCACCGCCGGCTCGGGCACGCCGAGGACGTTCTGGGGCTGGTCCGGATCGACGCCGTTGGCCTTCTCGATGGGAGCGCCGGCGGCCACCTGGGGGTTGCCCGGTCGGAACCCGTACTCCACCACCCGCTTCTGGTTGTCCGGCTCCTTCACGAACCGCTCGAAGGCTCGGCCTCCCTCCCGCTCGGCCGGCGCGACCCACGGGGCGTCGAGGACGATGAACGGGTTGTCCGAGAAGAGCGTGCCCTCCCGCGGGTAGATGGCGACCAGCGGCAGGCGGGGCGGCCGCGGCCGCTCGCCCGGGTCGGTGATGCCGTCGGGGTTGCCGGTGTTGTAGTCGATGACCGACTTCTCCTCGACGGCGACGGCCGAGGTGTAGGTGAGCGCCGTGCCCCGGGCGTCGTTGCGGTACAGGTTGTTGAGGTAGGTGAGGGTGATGTCGCCGTAGTGGACGACCGCGTTCTCGACCCCGCGGGCGAAGGCGTCCACCTGGGGCTGGGCCAGGTCCTCGGCGGTCAGGTCGCGGGTCTTGTTGGTGGCCGCGTAGTACTGGGCGATGGTGGCCGACAGGGCACTGGTGGAGAAGTTGGGGTTGGTCTTGCCCAGCCGGAAGGGCCCCCACTCGGGATGGCCCTTGGCTCCCCAGCCGGCCGGGTCCTGGGCCAGCCTGAGGATGTCGGAGTAGCCGATGGGGGTGTCGGGCCAGCCGAGGGCCTCGGCCATGGGCTTCGGCATGGCGATCACCAGCGGCGTGAGCATGAAGGGGTCGCCCCGGGGGGCGATGGCGGGGCGACCGGACCGCCGGAAGTTGAGGATCGTCGCCCACGCGCTGGACGCCGGTGACCAGACCACCGGCCGGGGGCCGTTGGCGGCCTCGTCCGGCCAGTCGTCGGTGAGCAGCTGCATGCCGACGCCCGACGACACCCGCTGGACCCGCACGAAGGCGCACCCGGCCTCGATCTCGGCCGCGGCCGACCCGTTGAACCGCCGGGCCAGGTCGGTCAGCAGCTCGAACTTCTCGGGTGACACGGCGACGTCGACGGCGGTGCACCCGGAGGGGACGCCTCCCCCGCCGCCGCCGCCCCGGGGCTCCGACGTGCACGCGGCCGCCACCAGGGCGAGTCCGACCAGCACGGTCAGACGAGTCCACCTCGGCCTCATCGCCCGGTGACCTCCCTGGCCCGGGAGCGCACCGCGTCGAGCAGACCCGGCGACGGCAGCCCACTGGTGGGCGGCAGCGGCGGTCCGCCCGCCGGTGCCCGCACTCCCTCGACCCGGAACCCGGCGTCGGCCAGCGCCCGGCGGGCAGAGTCGCCCGACGCCACCTGGCGGATGCGGCGGCCCAGCGACCCCTCCGGTGTGGCCAGCACCACGTCGGCGGTCGCCATGGGGGAAGGGTAGAGCAGGGAAAGGTCGCGGCCCCTGACGGACCGTTCCAGCAGCGGGCGGGCCTCGGCCTCCGTGGTGCCAACGGCGTCGTAGGCCGCCGGGCCCGTCACCAGCATGGTGCCCAGGGGCGACCGCGGCGACGGCGGCACGGCCCGCTCCAGAGCGGCGAACCAGCGCTCGAACCGGCCGTCGTCCAGATCGGCGGTGGACAGGTCGGTCCGGCCCAGGAAGGCGGCGACGGCCTGTCCCAGGACGAGGAGCCCGACGTCGTCGGTGACCGCGTCACCGTGCCCCGGCTTCACCGGGCCCCATTCCGGGCGTCCGCCGATGGCCGCCCAGCCGCCGGCGGCGCCGGCCGCGTCACCCAGGCAGGACCACCCCACCTGGCCGCCCTCACACCGGGTGGCGAGGACCGCGGCCCGGTCGTTCCACACCACCAACACGAGAGGCGACCGGGCCAGCGGCGCCCCGGAGGGGCCGAACAGCGGCGGCAGGGCCCGAGCCCGCCGGGCGCCGTCGACCATCTCCGGCCAGGGCGCCGACACCAGCCACCCGTCCAGCTCGGGGTCGGACTCGACCGCGGTCAGGCGGTCGGCCGTGGTGCCGGCGGCCTCCACGGTCAGGTCCAGTGGGGTGTCGCCGGCGTCGGCCAGTCGCTCGCAGACCGGACCCAACTCGGTGGCGCACACGAGACGGAGGACGGTCGTTCGCTCCTCCTCCCGACGGTCGAGGCGGTCCCTCAGGGCGAGGGAGCCGAGCACCATGGCAGCCGCCGCCACCACGGCCAGAGCTCGTCGCACGGGACCACCCTACGAGTTCGTCGGCGGAGGCCTCGGGTAACCTCGAGCCGTGCCTCCGTCGCCTGTCGCCGAGCTCGGCCGTCGGGCCAAGGCCGCGTCGCGCGTGCTGGCCACCGCCTCCAGCGGGGCCAAGGACGCGGCACTCGCCGCGGCCGCCGACCTGCTCACCGAGCGGGTCGGCGACATCCTGGCGGCCAACCGGGACGACGTGGCCCGGGCCGAGGCGGCCGGTGCCACCACCACGGTGGTCGACCGCCTCCGGCTGAGCCCGGCCCGCATCCAGGCCATGGCCGACGGGCTCCGCCAGGTCGCCGCCCTCCCGGACCCGGTCGGCCAGGTGATCGACGGCTGGACCCGTCCCAACGGGCTGGCCATCGAGCGGGTGCGGGTGCCGCTCGGCGTGGTGGCCGTCATCTACGAGAACCGGCCCAACGTCACCAGCGACGCCTTCGGCCTGTGCCTGAAGTCGGGCAACGCCGCCTTCCTGCGGGGGTCGTCGGGCGCCATCTCCTCCAACCTGGCCATCGCCGCCGTGCTCCGGGAGGGCGTGGGCAAGGCCGGTCTGCCCGAGGACGCCCTCGTGCTGGTCGACGACACCAGCCACCAGGCCGCGGCCGAGTTCATGGGCCTGCACGAGTACATCGACTGCCTCATCCCCCGCGGTGGCCCCTCCCTGATCGCGAGCGTCCGTCGCAACGCCCGGGTTCCGTACGTGATCGACGGCGACGGCAACTGCCACGTCTACGTCGACGCGTCGGCCGACCTCGACGAGGCCCTCGACATCGTGGTCAACGCCAAGACGTCGCGGCCGTCGGTGTGCAACGCGGCGGAGTCCCTTGTCGTGCACCAGGCCGTGGCCGCCGAGTTCCTGCCCCGGGCCGCGGCCGCCCTCGGCGGCGTCGACCTGGTCGGCGACGAACGGGCCCGCGCCCTGGTCCCCGGCATGGCCGAGGCCACCGAGGACGACTTCGGCCGGGAGTTCCTCGACCTGGAGCTCTCCGTGGCCGTGGTCGACTCGCTCGACGCGGGCATCGACCACGTCAACCGCTACGGCACCGGCCACACCGAGGCCATCTGCACGCGCGACCTCGACGCCGCCCGGCGGTTCACCACCGAGGTCGATGCCGCCGCCGTCGTCGTCAACGCCTCCACCCGGTTCACCGACGGCGAGGAGTTCGGGTTCGGCGCCGAGATCGGCATCAGCACCCAGAAGCTGCACGCCCGCGGCCCCATGGGCCTGCGCGAGCTGACCACCTACAAGTACGTCGTCATGGGGGACGGGCAGGTCCGCACGTAGTGGCGGCGCGCTTCGAGTCTGCGGACGCGGTGCAGGCCGACCTGCGCGCCGTCGACTACCTGGCCGACACCGCCGCCGCCGGCGTGGTGTTCCTTGCCGAGCGCCTGGGCAAGCCGGTGCTGGTCGAGGGCCCGGCCGGCACGGGCAAGACCGAGTTGGCCAAGGCCGTGGCCCGCATGTCGGGGAGCCGGCTCATCCGCCTGCAGTGCTACGAGGGCCTCGACGAGGCCAAGGCCCTGTACGAGTGGAACTACAAGAAGCAGCTGCTGCGCATCCAGGCCGAGCGGTCGGCGGAGGTGGGGTGGGACGAGCTGTCGGTCGACATCTTCTCCGAGGACTTCCTCCTGGCCCGACCGCTGCTGGCGGCCATCCGGGCCGACGAGCCGGTCGTGCTGCTGATCGACGAGGTCGACCGGGTGGAGGTGGAGACCGAGGCGCTGCTGCTCGAGGTCCTGTCCGACAACCAGGTGTCCATCCCGGAGCTGGGGACGGTGGAGGCGGTCCGGGTGCCGCTGGTGTTCCTCACGTCGAACAACACGAGGGAGCTGTCCGAGGCCCTGAAGCGGCGGTGCCTGTACCTGCACCTCGACTACCCCACCCCCGAGCGGGAGAAGGAGATCGTGCTGGCTCGGGTCCCCGGGGTCTCGGAGGAGCTGGCCGACCAGGTGGCCCGCATCGTGCGCACCATCCGTCAGCTCGAACTCAAGAAGCCGCCGTCGGTGTCCGAGACGCTCGACTGGGCCCGCACCCTCCTGCTCCTCGGCGTGGAGCACGTTGACGCCACGACGGCCACGGGCACGCTCAACATCCTTCTGAAGCACCAGTCCGACATCCTCAAGGCGGCCCGGGAGCTTCAGCCCGCGAGCTGAGGGCACCGATGCTGCTCGACGTCATGGCCGGCTTCGTCGGCGAGCTGCGGGCTGCGGGACTGCCCGTGTCGCTCACGGAGAACCTCGACGCCCTGCAGGCCCTGCGCCACGTCCCCCTCGACGACCGCGAGGCGTTCAAGGAGGCGCTGGCGGCGACGATGGTGAAGCGCCACGAGCACCGCCCGGCGTTCGACACCGCATTCGACGTGTACTTCTCGGTCCGCCGGTCCGGCGGCGAGCTCCCCGGCGGCGAGCCCACTGCAGACGATCTCACCGCCCTGCTGGAGGAGGCGCTCCGCTCGGGCGACGAGGAGGAGCTCCGCCGGCTGGCCCGCCGGGCGGTGGCCGGCCTGGCCGGCATCCAGCCGGGGCGCCGCATGAGCGCCAACTACCACGCCTTCCGGACCCTCCGGGCGCTCGACGCCGACGGCGCCCTGGAGCGGCTGCTCTCTTCCGGTGCCACGCCCCTCGAGGACCGCCTGGCCGGCGACGAGCTGCGGGCCCGCCTCGACGTGCTGCGTCGCGGCATCGAGGAGGAGGTGCGCAGGCAGTTGGTCGCCGAGCGGGGCGCGGACGCCATGGCCAAGGCGCTGCGCAAGCCCCTTCCCGAGGACGTCGACTTCCTCCACGCCACCCGCGACGACGTGGCCGCCCTGCGCCGGGCCATGGTCCCGCTGGCCCGGCGCATGGCCGTCCGCCTGGCCCGCAAGCGGCGCCACCACCGGAGGGGGCCGCTCGACTTCCGGAGCACCGTGCGCCACTCCCTGTCCTACGGTGGCGTCCCGGCCGAGCCGCGGTTCCGCCACCCCCGCCCGTCCAAGCCCGAGATCCTGGTGATCGCCGACATCTCCGGCTCGGTGGCCGCGTTCGCCCGGTTCACCCTGCAGTTCGTCCACGCCATCTCCGGCGAGTTCTCCAAGGTGCGGTCGTTCGTGTTCATCGACGGCATCGACGAGGTGACTCGGCTGTTCGAGGAGGCCGACGACCTGGGCGACGCCCTGCAGCGGGTGAACAGGGAGGCCGACGTGGTCTGGGCCGCGGGCCATTCCGACTACGGCCACGCCCTGACTGCGTTCTGGGAGCGCTGGGGCCGAGAGGTGACGCCCAGGACGTCGGTCGTGGTCCTGGGCGACGCCCGGAACAACTACCACGCGGCGGAGGCGTGGGTGCTCGACGAGCTACGGAAGCGGGCCCGGCACCTGTACTGGCTCAACCCGGAGCCGCGGTCGTACTGGGACACCGGCGATTCGATCGTGTCGACCTACGGCGTCCACTGCGACGGCGTGTTCGAGTGCCGCAACCTGCGCCAGCTCGAACGTTTCGTGGAGCAGATCGGCTGACGGCCGAAGGCGGGCGCCGGCGCCTCGCAGTCCTGGCGCCGGCGCTGGTGGCGGCCGTGGCCCTACTGGCGGTCAACCGCCTGGGCGCGGACACAACGCCGGACTCGGTGTTCTACGTGGGGACGGCCCGGAACCTCCTCGACGGCCACGGGTACCGGGCCCCCCCCGGCACCCAGGAGCTGTCGAACTTCCCCCCGCTGCTGCCGCTGCTCCTCGCCGGTGTGGGGCGGGTGACGGGGATGGACCCTCTCGATGTCCTCCGGTGGCTCAACCCGCTGCTGTTCGGGGCGACGGTCGCTCTGGCCGGAGCCGTGGTCCGGCGCCGGACCGGCTCGGCCGCCGCCGGGGCGGTGGCGGCGGTGCTGGTCCTCACCGGTCGCGACCTGCTCGGTGTCCACGGCTCCGCCCTGAGCGAGCCCCTCTTCATCCTGCTGGCCCTGGCCGGCATGGTGGCCCTGGCCCGGTCGGTGGACGACGGCCGGCGCCGGTGGTTCTGGGCCGCGTCGGCGCTGGTGGCGGGCGCGTTCCTGACCCGCTACGTGGGGGTGGCCGTGGTGCTGGCCGGCGTGGCCCTGCTCGTGCGGGCCGGACGGCGGAGGGACGGGGCGGTGTTCGCAGCGGTGACGATCCTGCCCGTGGCCGCCTGGCTGGCGTGGGCCGGGCCCGGGGCCGGCCACCTGGCCGTGCACTGGTTCGGCCTCGAGTACCTGGCCCGGGGGGCGCGCAGCCTGTCCGACTGGGTCGTCCCCACGTTCGTCCCCGGCGCGGTCCGGGTGGCGATCGCCGTCCTGGTGGTCGCCGGAGCGGCGATGCTCGTGCGCCGGGCGCCGCGGTCACGGGGCGACGGGCTGACCTTCGGGCTGGCCGCCTTCGCCGGCCTGTACCTGGCCCTGCTGCTGTTCGACCGGGCGTTCATCGACGCCAGCGGCCGGCTGGACCGCCGGTTCCTGGCCCCCCTCCACGTGGTGGCAGTCGTCCTGCTGGCGCCGCTCGTGCACCGGGCGTGGGACACCCACATCCGGGGCCGCGGGCCAGTGGTCGCCGCCGCCGCCGTTCTGCTGGGCCTGCAGGTGGCCCAGGCCGCGGCGTGGGTCGGCGGTGGCCTCACCGACGACGGGATCGAGCGCCGGGGCTACTCGGCCGCGGCGTGGAGCCGCTCCGCCGTGCTCGACCGCCTCCGCCAGCTCGGCCCCGAGGTGCCCGTGTTCAGCAACGGGGCCGACGCCGTCTTCCTACTGACGGGGCGGGAGACGTCGCCCCTGCCGGCCAGGCTCGACTACCGCACCGGACGGCAGAACCCGGACTACGCCGCCGAGCTGGCTGCCATGCGTGCCGCCCTGGCCGGAGGCGGGGTGCTGGTGTACTTCGAGGCCATCACCGCCCGCCGGTCGTTCCTGCCGCGCGCGGCCGAGCTGGAAGCGGGTCTGGGCCTGCGGATGGTCGAGCGCGACGGGGTGGGGACGCTCTACCGGCTCTCGGTGCTCAGCAGCTCGGCCACGTGAAAGGCCAGGTCGAGGGACTGACGGGCGTTGAGCCGGGGGTCGCAGGCGGTGAGGTAGCGCTGCTCCAGGTGCGAGTCGAGCACCTCCTCGCTCCCCCCCAGGCACTCGGTGACGTCCTCGCCGGTGAGCTCCACGTGCACCCCTCCGGGCCAGGTGCCCTCGGCCCGGTGGACGGAGAAGAAGCCCCGGATCTCGGTGAGGATGGCGTCGAAGTGGCGGGTCTTGTGCCCCGACGGCGCGTGGAAGGTGTTGCCGTGCATGGGGTCACACACCCAGACGACGGGGTGGCCGGCGTCGCGCACCGCTCGCACCAGCGGAGGCAGCAGGGCCTCCACCCTGTCCGCCCCAAGCCGGGTGATGAGGGTCAGCCGGCCCGGGACCCGTTCCGGGTCGAGGCGGGCGCACAGCTCGACGACCTCGTCGGGACGGGCCGTGGGCCCGAGCTTGGCCCCCAGGGGGTTGCCCAACCCGGCCAGGAACTCGATGTGGGCCCCGTCGAGCTGCCGGGTGCGGTCGCCCACCCACAGCAGGTGGGCGGAGCAGTCGTACCAGCCGCCGGTGAGCGAGTCCTGGCGGGTCAGGGCCTCCTCGTAGCCGAGGATGAGAGCCTCGTGGCTGGTCCAGAAGTCGACCTGCTGCAGGGCCGACTCCGACGACAGGTCGATCCCGCAGGCGGCCATGAACCGCAGGGCCCGGTCGATCTCCGACGCGATCCGCTCGTAGCGGCGGCCCTCGGGACGGGCGGCGACGAACTCCTGATTCCAGACGTGGACCTGGGCCATGTCGGCGAAGCCGCCCTTGGTGAACGCCCGCAGCAGGTTCATCGTCGACGCCGACTGGTTGTAGGCCTGCAGCAGCCGCAGGGGGTCGGCCACCCGCGACGTGAGGTTGAACGCCGGGTCGTTGACCATGTAGCCCCGGAAGGCGGGGAGCACGTCGTCGCCGACGGTCTCGGTGGGCGACGACCGCGGCTTGGCGAACTGCCCGGCGATGCGGCCCATCTTCACCACCGGGACACCGGCGCCGTAGGTGAGGACGGCCGCCATCTGCAGGATCACCTTGAGCTTGTCGCGGATGGCGTCGGCCGAGAACCAGTCGAACGACTCGGCGCAGTCGCCGGCCTGGAGGAGGAACGCCCGCCCGTCGGCCACCTGGGCCAGGGAGTCGGTGAGGTGGCGTACCTCGCCCGCGAACACGAGCGGGGGCAGGGCGGCCAGGCGCTTGAGGGCGTCGTCGAGGGCGCCGTCGTCGGGCCAGTCGGGCTGCTGCAGCGCCGGGCGGCTGCGCCAGCTGCTGGGGCTCCAGGGAGTGGGGGAGGTCGTCATGCCGGTCCGCACCAGGGTAGAGGGGCGACCCCCGGATCGTAGAATCGTTTCGTCATGGGGGAACGGGTCGGCGTCTTCGGGGGGACGTTCGACCCGGTCCACGTCGGGCACCTGGTGGCCGCGGCGAACGTCCGCCACGCCCTCGGCCTCGATCGCGTCTTGCTCGTCGTCGCCAACCTGCCCTGGCAGAAGGGCGACCGGATGCTGACCCCCGCCGAGGACCGCCTGGCGGTGGTGGAGGCCGCGGTCGAGGGGGCGGCGGGGCTGGAGGCCAGCCGGCTCGAGATCGACCGGGGAGGCGAGTCCTTCACCGCCGACACCCTGGAGGAGCTCATGGCCGCCGACCCGGCGCGGGAGCTGTTCCTCGTGGTCGGCGCCGACGTGGCCGCCGAGCTGGCCACGTGGCGCCGGGTCGACGTGGTCGCCGCCCTGGCCACCCTGGTGGTCGTCACGCGGGGTGGGGTGCCACGGCCGCAACTGGGGCCGCAGTGGCGGACGGAGCGGGTCGAGATCCCGGCCCTGGAGCTCTCCAGCTCCGAGCTGCGGTCGCGGCAGGCAGCCGGTCGTCCCCTGGACTTCCTCATCCCCCGGGCCGCGATCGACTGCATTCGGCGCCGGAATCTGTACGCTTGACCCGGATGGGCGTGTCGTACGAATGCCGGTGAGCCCCCGCAACGGGCTCGACGATGTCCGCGAGTGGGCCAGGATGGCGGCCCGGGCGGCCGCCTCCAAAGGTGGGCAGGACACCGTCGTGCTGGAGGTCGGGCAGGTCCTGGCCATCACCGACGCCTTCGTGATCACCAGCGGGCGCAACTCCCGGCAGGTCGCCACCATCGCCGAGGAGGTGGAGGCGCAGCTGAAGGCGGGGGCAGGCATCTCCCCTCTGCGCACCGAGGGCCGCAGCGACGGGCAGTGGGTGCTGCTCGACTACGGCGACTTCGTGGTGCACGCCTTCCTCGACGAGGTCCGGGCGTACTACGAGCTGGAGCGCCTGTGGTCGGACGCCCCCCGGTTGGAGTGGGAGGAAGTGCCGCGCTGATGGCGGCGGACCGCTACGCCAGGGCTTCTCGGATGGCGGCTCGGCCCTCGTCGACCGACATGGCCGCCAGCTCTGGCAGGCTGCGCCCGAGTCCGGCCACCAGGGCGTCGGCCACGTAGAAGCCCACCCGCCACTTGCCGTCGACCAGGCCGCCCCCGAAGAAGGTCTCGGTGGCCTCGGCGATGTCGAGTGACACCCGGAAGTGCTTGAGCAGCTCGTCCTGGTTGGCCTGGCACCAGGGCAGCCAGTCCTCCACCTCGGGATGGCCGTACCAGAAGTAGTCGATCTCGGGCAGGTCGGGCACGACGGCGCGTGACGCCTGGATGGCCAGTCCCTCGGAGAAGGTGAGCCACGCCAGGTCGTCCTCGGGGAGGTCGTCGCGTCCCAGCCCGATCCGGTGCCAGGCGTGCGTGCCCTCGTGGGCCACCAGAGCCCGGGCGCCGGTCGCCGTCTGGAACCACTCCAGGCAGTGGAAGACGGCCATGTCGTCACCCAGGCGACCGACGGCGGCATTGGTGGCGAACGTTCCGACCATGAGGACGTGGACGGGTGCCGGCTCCGGCGGCAGGCCCAGAGCCTCCCCGATCGCGGGGTCGACCTCCTCGACGATCCGGCGCATGACCGGTGCCGCCTCCTCGACGCGGGTGCGCACCCGTGACAGCTCCTTGACCACCGCGGCCAGGCCGCCGGCCGAGGGGAAGGCGGCGTCGAAGGCGGCGAACACCTCGGGGTGGGCGGCCCGGTACTCGTCCCGCCACCGGAACTCGCGCTTGAGCGGGCTCTCCACGCCGGCCTTGCGGGCGTACGCCTCGAACGCAGGGATGGTGTCGGTCACCCGGGCCACGACGATCATCGTACGGCGCGGCCACGCCCGGCATACCAGACGGGGTCGGGGTGGACCTGCGGGGACTTGAACCCCGGACTTCCTGCATGCCATGCAGGCGCTCTACCAGGCTGAGCTACAGGCCCGTCGGTGCTGACGTTAGCAGCCCACCTTTCCGGCCGTTCCCGGCCATCGCCGCCGTTACCATCGGGCCATGGCCGAGGCCTACGACGTCCAGGCGATCGAGAAGAAGTGGCAGGCCCGCTGGCGGGACGAGGGGACCTACGAGGTCCACTCCGACGACCCGCGGCCGCCCTTCTACTGCCTGTGCATGTACCCGTACCCCAGCGGGCCGGCCCATATGGGGCACGTGCGCAACTACACCTTCGGCGACCTCATCGTCCGCCACCGCACCATGCACGGCTTCGCCGTCCTGTCGCCGATCGGCTTCGACTCCTTCGGGCTGCCGGCCGAGAACGCGGCCCTGAGGAGCGGCGAGCACCCCCGGACGTTCACCGACGCCCGCATCGCCGAGCTGAAGGAGTCGCTGCAGCGCCTGGGGGCGGTCTACGACTGGCGGCGGGAGCTGCGGAGCCACGACCCCGGCTACATCCGCTGGACCCAGTGGATCTTCCTGCGGTTCCTGGAGGCGGGGCTGGCCTACCGGAAGAACGCGCCCGTCAACTGGTGCCCCGGGTGCCAGACGGTGCTGGCCAACGAGCAGGTCCTGGCCGACGGCACCTGCGAGCGGTCGGGCGACGTGGTGACGAAGCGCGACCTGGAGCAGTGGTTCTTCCGGATCACCGCCTACGCCGACCAGCTGCTCGACGACATGGAGACGCTGGACTGGCCCGAGCGGGTGAAGGTCATGCAGCGCAACTGGATCGGCCGCTCCGAGGGGGCGGAGATGGACCTGGCCGTCGAGGGCCGCCCGGACCTGTCGGTCCGGGTCTTCACCACCCGGCCCGACACCACCTTCGGCATGACGTACGCGGTGCTGGCCCCCGAGCACCCGCTGGTGCCCGAGCTGACCACGCCCGAGCACCGGGAGGCGGTGGAGGCGTTCGTCGCCCGCGTCCGCCAGGAGACCGACATCGAGCGCCAGTCCAGCGAGGGCCCGCTGGAGAAGCGTGGCGTGTTCACCGGCAGCAAGGTGGTGAACCCCTTCAACGGCCAGGCCGTGCCCGTGTACCTGGCCGACTACGTGCTGACCGGGTACGGCACCGGCGCCATCATGGCCGTGCCCGGCGAGGACCAGCGCGACTGGGACTTCGCCACCGCCTACGGCCTGCCCATCGTGCGCACCGTCCAGCCGCCGGCCGGGTGGGAGGGCGAGGCGTACACCGGCGACGGGCCGGCCATCAACAGCGAGTGGCTCGACGGCCTGTACAAGGACGAGGCCGTCGCCCGGGCCATCGACTGGCTGGAGGACAAGGGCATCGGCCGGCGGACGGTGAACTACCGGCTGCGCGACTGGCTGCTGTCCCGTCAGCGGTTCTGGGGGTGCCCCATCCCGGTCGTCTACTGCGACGAGCACGGGGCCGTGCCCGTCCCCGACGACCAGCTGCCGGTGGTGGCGCCCGACGACGTGGAGTTCCGACCCACCGGCGAGTCGCCCCTGCGCTTCCACGAAGGCTTCCAGCGCACCACCTGCCCGGTGTGCGGAGGGCCGGCCACCCGCGAGACCGACACCATGGACACCTTCGTCGACTCGTCCTGGTACTTCCTGCGCTTCACCGACGCCCACAACGACACGGCCCCGTTCAGCCCGGCCGCGGTGGCCCGCTGGCTCCCGGTGGACCAGTACATCGGGGGCATCGAGCACGCCATCCTGCACCTCATGTACGCCCGGTTCTTCACCAAGGCCCTGGCCGACCTGGAGGTGGCGCCCAAGGACCTGCGCGAGCCGTTCGCCCGTCTGTTCACCCAGGGCATGATCCGCATGGGCGGGTCGAAGATGTCGAAGTCCAAGGGCAACCTGGTCGCGCCGTCGCGCTATTTCGACAGCGTCGGGGCCGACGCCCTGCGCCTGTTCCACCTGTTCGTCGGCCCCCCCGCCGACGACGTCGACTGGACGCGGGAGACCGACAACGTCATCGACGGGTGCTCCCGGTTCCTGCACCGGTTGTGGCGGCTGGCCACGGGCCAGGTCTCTGTCGTGCCCGGTGCACCGCGCCCCACCGACGACCTGGAGCGGGCCACCCACCGGCTCGTCGCCCGGGTCACCGACGAGTACGACCGCTGGTCGTACAACACGGTCGTGGCCGCCACCATGGAGTTCACCAACCTGCTCTACAAGCACGTCCAGGGCGGCGGCGACCCCGGTCCCGTCGACTTCGCCGTTGACCAGCTGCTGTTGCTGATGGCGCCCATGACGCCCCACGTCACGGCCGAGCTGTGGGAGCTGCGGCGGGGTGGGCACGTCCATGCCGAGCCTTGGCCCTCGTTCGACCCCGCCCTGGCCGCGGCAGTCACCGAGACCATGGTCGTCCAGGTGAACGGCAAGGTGCGCGACCGCATGGAGGTCGAAGCTGGCGTCGACGAGCCCGAGATGGAGCGCCTGGCGCTGGGGTCGGAGAAGGTGCGGTCGGTGCTGGGCGACCGCAAGCCGAGCCGGGTCGTCGCCCGGCCGCCGCGGCTGATCAACCTGGTGGTGTGACGCGGTGCCCGAGCCGTGGGAGCAGCGGTTCCGCGCTCCGACCCTGACGTTCCCCGAATGGGCGATCCACGCCCCCGACCGGCTCGTACTGTCGTCCAACGAGAGCGGAGCGTGGCAGGTGTACGCCTGGGACCGGGCGGCCGGTACCCGCCGCCGGGTCACCGACCATCCCATCGGAGTCGTCGGCGGCGGTCCCACGCCCGACGGCGAAGGGGTGGTGTGGTTCCACGACGTCACGGGTGACGAGGTCGGCCACTGGCTCTACGAGCCCTTCCACGGTGACGAGGGCGGGCGACGCCCGCTCGCCCCCGGGGTGCCCGACGCGTGGAGCGCGGGGTTGGCCGTCGGCGACGGCGTCGTCGTGGTGGGCACTGCGGGCGACGAGGGGTTCGCCGTGCACGTGGCCGAGGTGGGCGACACGTCGAAGGTGATCCACCGCCATCCCGAGCTGGTCGAGGTGGCCGGGCTGTCGCGGGACTCGCGCCTGCTGTGCCTGGAGCACGCCGAGCACGGCGACACCATCCATCCCGCCCTCAGGGTGGTCGACCCCACGGACTGCGGGGTCGTCGGCCAGCAGTGGGACGGGCCCGGCCTGGGCCTGCGGGCGGCGGGATGGGCGCCCTTTCCGGGCGACCACCGCCTGGCCATCGTCCACGAGCGCGACGGCCGGGACCGCCCCGGCGTGTGGGACCTGTCCACCGGCGAGCGCCGCGACTTCGAGCTCGACCTGCCCGGCGACGTGGGCGTGGCCGCGTGGTGGCCGGACGAGACGGGCCTGCTGGTCGAGCACGAGCACGAGGGCCGCTCGCAGCTCTACCGCCTCGACGTCGGCTCCGGGGCCCTGACCGAGATCCCGCACCCGCCGGGCACCGTCTCGGGCGCCCGCGTGCGGCCCAATGGCGAGGTCTGGTTCAGGCTGGCCAGCGGCGCCATCCCACCCACCGTACGCACCGTCGACGGCGAGGTCGTCTGCGTCCCGGCCGGAGAGCGGGCGCCGGCCGGGAGGCCGTACCGGTCGTGGTCCTTCCCCAACCCGGCCGGCCAGCGGGTGCACGGCTTCGTGGCCACGCCGCCCGGCGACGGCCCCCACCCGGTGGTCATGCTGGTCCACGGCGGGCCGACGTGGGCCTACAGTGACACCTTCATGCCCGACGTGCAGGCGTGGGTCGACCACGGGCTGGCCGTGGCCATGGTCAACTACCGGGGCTCCACGGGGTACGGCACCGCCTTCCGCGACGCCCTCATCGGCAACCCCGGCTTCCCGGAGGTGGAGGACGTCGTCGCCGGCCTGGACGCGCTGGTGGCCGACGGTGTGGCCGACCGGTCGGGGGCGGTGGTGGCGGGCGGGTCGTGGGGTGGCTACGTCACCCTCCTGGCCGTTGGCCTGCACCCCGATCGTTGGGCGGCTGCGGTGGCGGCCGTTCCGGTGGCCGACTACGTCACCGCCTACGCCGAGGAGGCGACCACCCTGCAGGCGTTCGACCGCTCGCTCTTCGGCGGCAGCCCCGCCGACGTGCCGGCCCTCTACGAGGAGCGCTCGCCGTTGACCTACGTCGAACGGGTGCGGGCGCCGGTGCTGGTGATCGCCGGAGACCACGACAGCCGCTGCCCGATCCGCCAGGTGCTCAACTACGTCGAGGCCCTGGAGGCGAGGGGCGGGGAGGTGGAGCTGTACCGGTTCGACGCCGGCCACGGCTCCATGGTGATCGACGAGCGGGTCCGGCAGATGCGGGCGGAGCTCGAGTTCGTGCTGCCCCGCGTCGCTCCGGACGCCTGAGCCCGGGCTACTGGGGCTCTCCGCGCAGGAACTTCTCCAGTTCGGCGGCCAGCTCGTCGCCCGTGGGCAGCTCACCCCACCCCGACGTCGGGCTCTCGGCCTCGGCGTCGGCCTGGGCCTCGAGCTGGCGGACCAGGGCGGAGTGCTGCGGGCTGTTGGCGGTGAGCTCGTCGAGCTCTCGGCGGGTCGCCTCGGCCGCCTGGCGCAGCTCGTCGGTGTCGACCACGATCCCGGCCAGGTCGGCCAGGCCGTCGAGGAGGAGCATGCTGGCCTCGGGGTAGGGCATGGTGGCGGCGTAGTGCGGCACCCGCGCCCACAGCCCGATGGTCGGCACGCCGGTCTGGGCGAAGCGGGCGGCGACGGCGGCGAGCACGCCCGCCGGCACCTCCACCCGGCCGGGGACGATCCCGACCCGGTTGGCCAGCTCGGAGTCGGTGGCGGACGACGCCAGCGCCGCGGTGCGGGTGTGGGGCACCGGTGCCGGGAAGGCGCCCAGGCCCACGACCATCCGCACCCCGAACATCCCGCCCAGCTCGGCGACGGCTCCGGCGAAGGCGCGCCAGCGGTGGTCGGGCTCCGGGCCGGAGAGCACCAGCACGTCGTGGCCGTGGCCGTCGTTGCCGGCGTGCAGCTCGATGACCGGCCACACCAGGTCGGAGTACACCCCGTCGACGATGTGCGACGTGGGTCGGCGGGCCCGGTGGTCGAGGAGGTCGTCGACGTCGAACGTGGCGATCACCTCGGTCTCGATCGTCGCCAGGAGGCGGGCGACGGCGGTGGCCCCGCCCAGGCCGGCGTCGATCCAGCCCTCCGGCGCCATCACCAGCACGGGCTGGTCGAGCTGCGGCCGGCTGTGCAGCTCGTACAGCGGCCGGGCATCCTCGTCCATGCCTTCACGCTACCTTCGGGCAGCCGGAATCGACGGCCGGCGCAGCCGGTTGGAAGGGACGACATGACCGACGTCACAGATGCCACGTTCGAGCACGACGTCCTCGACCGGTCGGTCGACGTCCCCGTGGTCGTCGACCTCTGGGCGTCGTGGTGCGGCCCGTGCCGGACTCTGGGGCCCATCCTGGAGCGGGTCGTCGGGGCCACCGGTGGCCGGGTCGAGCTGGCCAAGGTCGACGTCGACGCCAACCCCCGGATCTCGGCCACCTTCCAGGTGCAGTCCATCCCCGCCGTCTACGCCCTCAAGGACCGCCGCGTCGTCGACTCGTTCGTCGGAGCCCTGCCCGAGGCGGCGGTGTCGGAGTTCGTGGCCCGCCTGGCGCCGGCGGAGTCGGAGGCCGACCGCCTGGTCGCCCAGGGCGACGAGGAGTCGCTGCGCCAGGCGCTCGAGCTCGAGCCCGGTCACCCGGCGGCGGTGGTGGCGCTGGCCGAGTTGCTGGTGGAGCGCGGCGAGGGCGACGAGGCGCTGGCCCTGCTCGGCCGCATCCCGGAGACGGCGGAGGTCCGTCGGGTGGCGGCCCTGGCCCGCGTGGGAATCGAGACCGCCGGCAACGGCCACGGCGACGTCGAGGCCCGCCTCGAGGCGTTGCTCGACCGGGTGAAGCACGACGAGGAGGCCCGCCGCGAGTTCGTCGACCTGCTGGAGGTCCTCGGCCCCGACGACCCGCGCACCCCGGCCTACCGTCGGGCACTGGCGTCGCGCCTGTACTGATGCCGCTGGAGCGGCGCGGGGACTACTGGCTGTGGGTGGGCGGCCCGGTGCCGCCGGGCTCTGACGCCATCACCATCTGGACGGTCGTGTCCGTGCGTACGGAGGCGGCGCACAGCCCGGGGCTGATCCGCCACGAGGAGGAGCACGTCCGCCAGTGGCGTGAGCTCGGACCGGTGGGGTTCCTGCGCCGGTACCTGGGGTCGTACCTGGCGTGGCGATGGCGGGGGTACGGCCACAAGGCGGCCTACCGGCTCATCCCCCTCGAGATCGAGGCCGACGAGGCCCAGCGCCGGTTCCTCGCCGGCGCCGAACGCACTGGCGGGAGGGGTGGCCAGCCTCTAGCCTGAGGGCTTCGGCTTCCCCCTTCGGAGCTCCGCATCCCGGGGACGTGCCGTGACCGACCTCCTGCAACCCCACCCGCCGTCCGGCTGGCGCGAGCGGGTCGCCGCCCTCCGCCAGTCGCTTCCCGCCCCGGCGTCGCCCGTGGGCGTCGCCGCGGTGGCCGTCGCTGCGCTCGTGGCCGTGCTGGCCCTGCGGGCATCGTCGCCGCCACCGCCGGAGCTCACCCTGCCC
>JALYGL010000060.1 GCA_030777125.1 Actinomycetota bacterium | reverse complement strand
TTCTTGAAGCCCTCCTCGTGCATGCCGCCCTCGATGGTGGCGATGCCGTTGGCGAAGCTGTGGAGGCCTTCGTAGTACCCGGTGTTCCACTGGAAGGCGACCTCGACCTCCTGCCCGGGCTCCGCCGACTCGAAGTGGCCCACCCGCTTGAACAGGGAATCCTTGGACTGGTTCAGGTGCTTGACGAAGTCGACGATGCCGCCGTTGTACCTGTGGACCTGCTCCTGCTCGTGGCCCGGCCGCTCGTCGCGGAAGCGGATCTCCAACCCCTTGTTCAGGAAGGCGTAGATCTGCAGGCGCTCGAGGATGGTGGTGGCCCGGAACTCGGTGCCCTCGGAGGCGAAGATGACCGGGTCGGGCCAGAAGGCCACCGTGGTGCCGGTGCGGCCGCGGGGAGCCTTGCCCACCACCTCCAGCCGGCCGGTGGGTTTGCCGCCGTCGACGAACGTCATGCGGTAGCGCTTCCCGTCGCGGAAGTCGATGGTGAGCTCGAGCCGCTTCGACAGGGCGTTGACGACGGACACCCCCACCCCGTGGAGGCCCCCGGACACCTTGTAGACCTGGCCGTCGAACTTGCCGCCGGCGTGAAGGGTGGTGAACGCCACCTCGGCCCCGGACTTGCCCTTGTACTTGGGGTGGGGGTCGACGGGTACGCCGTGGCCGTTGTCGGTGACCTGGCAGCCGCCGTCGGCCAGCAGGGTGACCTCGATGCGGTCGGCCCGTCCGGCCATGGCCTCGTCGACGGAGTTGTCGACCACCTCCCACACCAGGTGGTGGAGACCGTTGAGCCCGGTGGAGCCGATGTACATGCCCGGCCGCTTTCGGACGGCCTCGAGCCCTTCGAGGACCCGGATGTCCTTGGCTCCATAGCTGGAATCGGGCACGCTCAGCGCCACAGGCGCGGACCTTTCAAGAGGATGGCAAAGACGCAGGCACAGACGGCGACGGAAGGTCGCAAGGTGGTGCTCCAGCGGCCCGAAGCTGGCTCAAAACAGCTGGTCAGGCCCGTGAATCACACTGAGATGAGTTTATCAGAAGGGTGTGTCAGACGTGGCGAACGCGCACCGTCACCCGGGTCACCACACCGGCGCCCAACGTCTCGTCGAGACGGCGGAGGAGATCGGCTTCCAGATAGGTCAATTGGGTGGCCCAGCCGGGCTCGTCGACGGCAATGGCGAGGACGCCGCGGCCCAGCGACAGGGGCCGCGAATGGGCGGCGACGGTGGGCCCGACGATGTCGCTCCAGCGCCCGAACACGGTCGCCAGCGCCGTCGCCGGCGCCCCGCCCAGGCTGCGGGCCACGTCGTCGAGCGACTCCCCCACCCTCCGGGGGTCGGGCGGACCGAGGGGTCTCACCGGTTCATCGGCTCACCCGATGCGCCCGCCGGCGATGCGCACGACCAGGTCGGGCTCGGCGCCGGGCGGCAGCGATTCGGCGGTGGTCAGCACCGCCTGACCGCCCGGAGCGTGGCCGAACGAGGTGGCGGCCAGATGGTCGAGGAGGGCCCGGCTGCGCCCGGCGTCGAGTTCGGAGAACACGTCGTCGAGCAACAGGAACGGAGGCTCGCCCACGGCCTCGCCCACCACCGCGTGGGCGGCCAGACGCAGGGCCAGGGCCAAGGAGCGCTGCTCACCCTGGGAGGCGTGGGTGCGGGCCGGCATGCCCGACACGGACAGGGCCAGATCGTCGCGGTGGGGACCGACCAGGCTCATCCCCCGGCGCAGCTCCTCGTCGCGGGCTGCCTCGAGGGCGGCGGCCAGGCCCGAGTCGCGCCAGTGGGCCTCGTAGCGGGCCGACACGCAGGTCTTGGCGCTGCCCTGGGCCACCTGGGCGTAGGCCCGGGCCAGGGCCGGCTGCAACCGGTCGACCAGCTCGGCCCGGGCCGCGGCCAGGGCCTCGCCCACCTCGACCAGCTTGGCGTCCCAGACCTCGAGGGTGGTGGCCACGTCCGGGGTGAGCCGACCGCCGGCCTGGCGCAGAAGGGTCGTGCGCTGGCGGACGATGCGCTCGAGGTCGCGCCGCAGGGCGTCGTTGCGGGGGTGGACGCCGACCAGGGCGTCGTCGAGGTACCGGCGCCGGCCGGCCGGCCCGCCCTTGACCAGCTCCAGGTCGTCGGGTGAGAACACGCTGGCCCGCAGCGCCCCCAGCAGGTCGCCCGACCGGCGCAGGGGCTGGCGGTTCACCGCCACCCGGCCCCTCCCGGTGCGGGGGATCTCGGCTTCGACCAACAGGTCGCGGCCCTCCCGTTCACCCTCGCCCCGGACCACCGCCCGTTCGCACCCCTGGCGGACCATGGCGTCGGGCGGAGCCCCCCGGAACGAGGCCAGCGTGGCCAGGTAGCCGATGGCCTCCAGCAGGTTGGTCTTGCCCTCCCCGTTGCCACCCATCACCACCGTCAGCCCACCAGCCAGGTCGAGGTCGGCGCTCTGGTAGTTCCGGAAGTCGCTGAGCCACACGTGCCGCAGCCGCACGTGGGATCAGCCGGGGAGGGGGGTGGTGATCTTCGGCCGCCGGACATCGAAGCCGCCGAAGGCGGCCCCAGCTGACTGGCGGCTCTCGGCCGGCAGAGCCGGCCGGCAAAAGCAATGGCGGAGGGTGAGCCGGCTCCGCCGGCCACCCGGCGCACCACCAACTCGAGCGAACGGAGCGAACGGGTGAGGTCGAATCACGTCACCCGGACGGGCATGAGCAGGTACAGGTAGTCCGTGCCGTCGGTGGGGCGGACGGTGGCCGGCTTCAGGGCGTCGAGCGTCTCCAGCACGACCTCGTCGCCGGGCGTGGCCTCCACCCCGTCGATCAGGAATTCGGGGTTGAACGCCACCGTGAGCTCGGCGCCCTCGTACTTTGCGTCGACCTCCTCCCGGGCCTGACCGACGTCCTGGGTGACGGCGGTGAGCTCCAGACCGTCGGGCCGCAGCGCCATGCGGACAGGGGTGGCCTCCCGCGCCAGCAACTTCACCCGACGCACCGCGTCGAGCAGGGCCTCCTTGGCCACGAACAGCCGGTTCGGGTAGTTGGCCGGGATCAGCTGGCGGTAGTTGGGGAACTCCCCCTCGATCAGGCGGGTGGTGACCCGTGTGGCGCCGACCTCGAAACTGGCGTCGTCACCGCCCAGGCGCACGGTGGCGGACGTGGCGCCCGACAGCACCCGGGTGAGCTCGCCCAGGGCCCGGGCGGGCACGAGCACGTGCTGCCCTTCGGCCAGCAGGCTGGTGGCGGGCAGGTCGCGCAGGGCCAGGCGGTAGGAGTCGGTGGCCACCAGGCGCAGGCCTCCGGCCTCCGCGGTCAGCAACACGCCGGTGAGGATGGGCCGGGCGTCATCGCGGCTGGCCGCCCCCACGACCTGGTGCAGGGCGGCGGCCAGGGCGGCGGCATCGAGGGTGACGCCCTCCTCCGCCGGCTCGGGGAGACGCAGGAACTCCTCTGCAGGCAGGACCCGCACCGAGAACTGTGACCGGCCGGCGGAGATGGCCGCCTCGCTGCCGTCGACCGACACGGTGACGGCCCCGGGATCCAGGGCCCGCACGATGTCGGTGGCCAGGCGGGCGGGGATGACGCACACGCCGTCGGCACCGGCCGCCACCGGCATCTCCACCTGGAGGGTCAGGTCCAAGTCGCTGCCGGCCAGACGGAGCGTGTCTCCGGCCACCTCCATGCGCACCCCGGAGAGCGCCGGCAGGGCACCCCCTCTGGTGGCCGCGGCCCGGGAGACGGTGCTCAGGGCGTCGAGCAGGGTGTCGCGCTCAGATCGAAACTTCACGGCCTACCTCGTCCGGCTGTTGTTTCTCTGATGTAAGGAGGGAAGGAGAAGTAGTAGGGGGTGGGGATTGTGGACAAGCGTCCATCGGCGCTGGTCACAGCCCGTGCTTCGAAGATGGTGTTTCCCGCAGCCTCCCACAGGGTAGAAGCGCCGGCTCGGCCAGGGCGGGAAAACGGGCGACTTCTCAACAGGACCGGCGGCGTGGTCCCCACGCTCATCCACCGGCCCGGATGCGGTTCATGAGCTCGTGGACCTGGTCGTAGATGGGCCGTCGCTCCCGCATGAGGGCGGTGATCTTGGTCACCGCGTGCATGACGGTGGTGTGGTCGCGGTCGCCGAACTGGCGGCCGATGGCCGGGTAGCTGAAGTTGGTCATCTGGCGCAGCACGTACATGGCGATCTGGCGGGCGGTGACGAGGGGTCGGCTGCGGCTCTTGCTGACCAGGTCGGCCACGGTGAAGCCGAACATCTCGGCGGTGGCCTCGAGCACGATCTGCGGCGTCACCTGGCGAGGCTCGTTGGCGGAGATGAGGTCGTCGAGCACGCCCTCGGCCAGCGAGAGGGTCAGGGGCACCCGGTTGAGGCTGGCGTAGGCCAGCACCCGGTTGAGGGCCCCCTCCAGCTGGCGGATGTTGTCGGTGATGCACTCGGCGATGTAGACCAGCACCTCGGGAGGCACGGCCGTGGGCTCGGCGTCGGCCTTCTTCCGCAGGATCGCCACCCGCGTCTCCACGTCGGGGGGATGGATGTCGGTGATGAGCCCCATGCTGAAGCGGCTGCGCAACCGCTCCTCCAGGGTGGCGATGGCCTTGGGCGGCCGGTCGGAGGAGATGACGATCTGGCGGCCGGCGCTGTGGAGGAAGTCGAAGGTGTGGAAGAACTCCTCCTGGAAGCGCTCTTTGTTCTCGATCAGCTGGACGTCGTCGACCAGAAGGACGTCGCACTGGCGGTAGCGGTTCTTGAACGCCGACTGGGCGTTGGTGCGGATGGCGTCGATGAAGTCGTTCAGGAACGTCTCGGTGGAGACGTAGCGCACCCGCTGGTCGGGATAGGTCTGCCGGACGTAGTGGCCGATGGCGTGGAGCAGGTGCGTCTTGCCCAGGCCGGTACCCCCGTAGATGAACAGCGGGTTGTAGGACTTGGCGGGCGTCTCGGCCACGGACAGGGCGGCGGCGCAGGCGAACCCGTTGGACCCGCCGATCACGAAGTCGTCGAAGGTGTACGCCGGGTTGAGGTCGATCTCCGGAGCGACCTCGGGGGTCCCCGGGCGGCCGCCCGGCGGCCGGTCGCCCGGCGGCAGGAGGCGGCCGCGGATCGGGGGCTCGTCGACCGTGTCGGTGTCGCCCCCGGGGTCGTCGGCGGAGGACGGGTCGGTGCGCACCTCCAGCACCACCTCGTGGGGCTCGCCGGTGACGTCGCTGATGACGTCCTGCATGAGCTCCAGGTACCGGCTCTCGATGCGCTCCTTGGCCACCGGGCTGGCCACCGAGAGCACGAGGCGGTGGCCGTCGAGAGCGGACGGGCGCAGCGACTCGAACCATGTGTTCCAGACGCTCTCCGGGAACTCGTTCCGGAGCACGCCGACGCACTGGAGCCACAGGCCCTCTGCCCTTGCCACTGGCTCGGACACCTCCCCTGGCTGTCGACTGGTCCACAACATCATCCACAGCTGTGGACAACTTTGACGGGTTTGCACGCTGGCGCGGCCGAACAGCAAGGCCCTCGGGGAAGGAGACAGGACCGACCCGGACTGCCGCAGTGCCCGGGCGTCCGCAGACCGTACCACCGAAGGACCCTTGCGGCACAAGGGAAACCGCGTGGTTTGGCCACCGTCGGCGAGGCCCTCTAGCCTGGCCCGCGGCCCGGAGCGGCCGGGAACGGCGCGTGCCGTCCGCGGTCGAGGAGGACACGAGTGAAGCGCACCTACCAACCGAACACCCGCAAGCGGGCCAAGCGCCACGGCTTCCGCCACCGGATGTCGACCCGCGCCGGGCGGGCCATTCTGTCCGCCCGTCGCCGCAAGGGTCGCCAGCGCCTGTCGGCCTGATCTGGTCCATCCGCGACCGGGCCACGTTCGCCGCCCTCCGGCGGTCGGGCCGGCGGGTGCGGAAAGGCCCGGTGACGGTAACCTGGGTTCCCGGCGACCTCGGCCAGCCTCCCAGGGTCGCCTTCGCCGTCGGCCGCAGGGCGGGGGGCGCAGTCATGAGGAACCGGATCCGCCGCCGGTTGCGGGCGATCGTCCGGGAGGCGGAGCCGCTGCTGCAACCGGGCGCCTACCTGGTGGGCGCCGGACCGGAGGCGAGCTCCATGTCGTACCGAGAGTTGAAGGCCACAGTATGCGAAGCGTTGGGCGCCCTGGAGCGTCATTGAACGGGACGAGGCCACCGGTGTCCCCGGCGGTCAGAGCCAGCGCGCGGCCCGGGCGGCCCTCTGGACGGCCGGCCGGGTACTCGTTCGGTGCCGGCATCCTGGCCGCCCCCGTCCGGCTCTATCAGGCCGCCCGGGTGGGGCGACCGTCGCCGTGCCGGTACTGGCCGTCGTGCTCGGAGTATGCCCTCGACGCGCTCCGTGACCATGGGGCCGCTCGCGGTGGCTGGATGGTGATCCGGCGACTGGCTCGCTGTCACCCCTGGGGTGGCCACGGCGTGGACGCCGTCCCTCCGCCCGATTCCCAGCGACTCGTCGAGCGGGCGGCCCGGCGTCGGGCGAGCCGGTGACGGCGCTGGCCGCAGTCATGCTCGCGGCGTCGGTCTTCGACCCGCTGTACAACGCCCTGGGGAGCATCCTGGCGTTCTTCTACGGCGTGGTCCCGTCGTTCGCTTTCGCCATCGCCATGCTCACGGTGACGGTGCGGGTGGCCCTCATCCCGCTCACGGCCAAGCAGGTCAAGTCGCAGCAGGCCATGCAGCGGGTCCAGCCGGAGATGAAGCGGCTGCAGGCCAAGTACAAGGGTGACCGCCAGAAGCTGAACGAAGAGATGATGAAGCTCTACAAGGAGCACCAGGTGAACCCCCTGTCGGGGTGTCTGCCGATCCTGCTCCAGATGCCGCTCTTCATCGTCCTGTACCGGCTGATCCTCGACCTCAGCAAGATCCCGCCCCGCCACCTGCCCGCCGACAGCAAGCTGCACGAGGCGCTCAGCGAGTCCGGTGGGCGCATGATGTCGTTCGGCATGGACCTGGCCGACAAGGCCAGCGGCGTCCAGGGCTTCGGCAACGCGGTCCCCTACTACCTGCTGATCGCCCTGGTCGTCGCCACCGGCTTCTACCAACAGCGTCAGATGACGGCCCGCATGCCGGCCGGCTCGATCAATCCCCAGATGCAGATCATCGGCAAGGTGTTCCCGGCCATGATCGGGCTCATCTCGCTCTCCATCCCGGCCGGCGTGGTGGTGTACTTCGTGGTCTCCAACCTGTGGCAGATCGGCCAGCAGGCGGTCACCTTCCGGGCTCAGGGCCCACTGCCGGCGCCGACGACGGGCAAGGACAAGGCCATACCGGCCAAGGGCGGGCCCAAGGGCGGCACCGGCGGAGCCAAGGGCGGGCCCGGCGGCGGGCCCAAGGGGGGTGGCAGCGGCGGAGCCAAGGGCGGGACCGGCAGCGGCGCCGGGGGCGGCAAGCAGGGCCGGGGGACGACGGCCAAGGGTGCCCCGTCCTCCGACGGGGCCGACGAGGCCCCGAAGACGAGCTGGTGGCGACGGCCTGCGAGCGGCGCCGCCCAGCCGGCGTCGGACAGGTCCAAGAAGCCGCCCCCGCCGGCGAAGAGCACCACGAAGGCGAAGAACGCCAGGAACGCGAAGGGGAGGCGGCCACCGCCGTCGCCCCGTCCGAAGGGCCTCCCTCCGAGCCGTCCGAAGGGAGCGAAAGGTCCCCGGGCGACACCTCCGAAGAAGGACAGGTAGCGCGTGGAATGGGTTGAAGTCACGGCGAAGACGGTGGAAGAGGCCAAGGACGCGGCTCTGGATCAACTCGGCGTCGATGAGACCGACGCCGAGTTCGAGGTCCTGGAGGAGCCCAAGGCAGGGCTCTTCGGGCTGCTGCGCTCGCAGGCACGGGTGCGGGCCCGTGTCCTACCCGCTGCGGTCCGGCCCAAGGTCGAGCGCCGGGAACGGCGGCGCCCGGGTCGCAGCGGAGGCGGAGGGAGCGGCGCCGGCGAGACCAAGGCGGCCGAGTCACGCGGCGGCGACCGGCGGAGCGGTGGGCGGGGCCGAGCCGGCGGGGCGCGCCCGGAGCCGGCCGGCACCGGAAGTGCACGAAGGAGCGCGCCGTCGACGGCGCCCGAGGAAGGAGCGGGGATGATCGAGGACGACGGCGACGCGGTGGAGGTGGCCGAGGAGTTCCTCACCGGCTTGTTGGCCGCTTTCGGTGCCCGCTCGCAGGTGGAGCGCAGGGTCCTCGACGACGACACCGTGGAGCTGGCCGTCACCGGTGACGACCTCGGCCTGTTGATCGGCCCTCGGGGCCAGACCCTCGCCGCCCTGCAGGAGCTCACCCGCACGGTCGTGCAGCGGCGGATCGTCGGCCACTCCCCCCGCCTGATGCTCGACGTGGCCGGCTACCGCCAGGCCCGCCGTGAGGCGCTCGAGCGGTTCACCCGCTCGGTGGCCGACCAGGTCCGGTCGTCGGGCACGCCTGTGGCCCTCGAGCCCATGCCCGCACCCGACCGCAAGGTCGTCCACGACACGGCGAACGCCCTCGACGGCGTGTCGACCACGTCGGAGGGCGAGGACCCCGACCGCCGTGTGGTGATCCTGCCCCAGGACTAGTGCCGGCGCCGCCTGGCGACGCCGGGCAGGCGAGCAGCCTGCCACCGGCGGTGGTACCCGCGGTCAGGGTCCTCGACGAGGCCCGGGCCCGGGGGTTCGTGGGTCCCGGCCCGGTCGTCCCCCACCTGGTGCACGCCGTGGGGTTCGCCGCGGCCGCGGGCGGACCGCCGCCCGGCCCGGCGCTCGACCTCGGCAGCGGCGGCGGTCTCCCGGGGCTGGCCCTGGCCCTGTTGTGGCCCGGCAGCCACTGGGTGCTGGTCGACGCGTCGGAGCGGCGGACCGGGTTCCTGTTGGAGGCCGTCGCCGCATTGGGTTTGGACGCACGGGTCGAGGTGGTACGGAGCCGAGCCGAGGACCTCGGCCACGACCCGTCCCGCCGAGGGCGCCACGCGCTCGTCGTCGCCCGCAGCTTCGGACCTCCGGCGGTCGTGGCCGAGTGTGGATGCCCGCTCCTGATCGTCGGGGGCCGGATGGTGGTCAGCGAGCCCCCGGAACCGCACCCCCCTCGATGGCCCCCGACGGCGCTGGAGGGGCTGGGAGCCAGGGTCGGGCCGATTGTCATCGCTCCGGAGGGCACCTACCAGGTGCTCGACCAGGCCGAAGCCTGCCCGGAGCAGTATCCACGCCGCTCCGGGGTCCCCGCCAAACGGCCGCTGTTCTGACCGTCAACCCTGGACCTCCGCCCCCTCAAGTTTCACGTGAAACACAAGCGGTGGTCCTTGAACCCCAGCCTCAGTCTGCGACAATGGGACCGGTGACGGACCAGGAGCCGCAACGGCGGTACCCATCCATCTTCGCCGCTCGCCACCCGGAGCCGGACACTCCCGATGCCTCCGACGTCCACGAACCACCGCCATCACCGGCGACGGAGCCGGCGCCCGTGAACGGGAACGGCGCGGCCGGGAGCACGGTCGCACCACCGGTCGACCCCACGGAGGCCCCGGTCAGACCCGAGACCCCGCCCGTTCCGGTCCTGGAGCCGTCGGTCGCCGACGCCCAGGCCCCGACGCCCGATGTCGTCCCGCACGCCGACCCGCTTCCGCCGCCGGCCGCCGGCCGCCCGTCGATGCGCCGGCCGTTGCCCCGGGTCATGGCCATCGCCAACCAGAAGGGCGGCGTGGGCAAGACCACCACCGCGGTGAACCTGGGGGCGGCGATGGCCGAGCTGGGCTACCGGGTGCTGGTGGTCGACCTCGACCCCCAGGGCAACGCCACCACGGGCCTGGGCATCAACCCCCGAGGACTGTCGGCGTCGATCTACGACGTGCTGCTGAACGATGTCGGCCTGGAGGACTGCGTGGAGCCCACCGCGGTCCGCAACCTGTTCCTCGCCCCGGCCACGATCGACCTGGCCGGGGCCGAGATCGAGCTCGTCCCCGCCTTCAGCCGGGAGCTGCGCCTGCGGCGGGCCATCGAGCGACTCGACGGCGAGTACGACTTCACCCTCATCGACTGTCCCCCGTCACTCGGGCTGCTCACGGTGAACGGCCTGGCCGCCTCCGGAGAGGTGGTGGTTCCCATCCAGTGCGAGTACTACGCCCTGGAGGGACTCGGTCAGCTCATGCGCAACGTCCAGCTGGTGCAGACCAACCTGAACCCCCGGCTGGAGCTGAGCACGATCATCCTCACCATGTACGACGCCCGGACCAAGCTGGCCGACCAGGTGGCCAAGGAGGTCCGGTCCCACTTCGGCGACAAGGTGTGTCGTAACATCGTGCCCCGCACCGTCCGGCTGTCGGAGGCGCCGTCCTTCGGGCAGCCCATCATCGTGTTCGACTCGTCGTCCCGGGGAGCGTTGGCCTACCGGGAGTTGGCCAAGGAGGTCAGTGGTGGCGCGCCGCAGCGGGCTGGGTAGGGGACTGGGGGCACTGATCCCCCCCGGGGCGACCGACGCCGACGGCCCGTCGTTCCAGGAGCTGCCGGTGGCGGCCATCTCACCGAACAGCCGCCAACCGCGACGCACCTTCGACGAGGAGGCCATGGCCGCCCTGACCGCGTCGGTCCGGGAGCTGGGCGTCCTCCAGCCCATCCTGGTCCGGGCCAGCGGTGAAGGCACCTACGAGCTGATCGCCGGTGAGCGCCGGTGGCGGGCGGCCAAACGGGCCGGCCTGCCGCTCGTCCCGGCCATCATCCGCACCGCCGACGACACCGCCTCGCTGGAGCAGGCCCTGGTGGAGAACATCCAGCGGGAGGACCTCAACCCGATGGACGAGGCCGCCGCCTACCAGCAGCTGCTGGAGGACTTCGGCCTCACCCACGACGAGCTGGCCACCAGGATGGGCAAGAGCCGGGCCGCGGTGTCGAACACGCTGCGCCTGTTCCAGCTCCCGCCCGCCGTCCAGCGCCTGGTGGCCGACGGCAAGCTGTCCGCTGGGCATGCCCGGGCCATCCTGAGTACCCCCGACCGGGGCTTCCAGGAGACCCTGGCGCGGCGAGCGGTCGCCGAGGGACTGTCGGTGCGGGCGCTGGAAGATGCGGCCCGCCAGCACAACAGCGACGCCGATGCCGCGGGCGGGGCCTCGGCGCCGGCCGGGCCCACCCGCCGATTGCGGCCCCCGGGGCTCCTCGAGCTGGAGGAGCTGCTCTCCACCCACCTCGACACCCGGGTCAAGGTGGACATGGGCGCCAACCGGGGGAGGGTCACCATCGAGTTCGCCACCCTCGAGGACCTGGAGCGGATCTACCGGGCCATGACCGAGGGCACGCCGGCGAGCGAAATGACAGCGTTGTAATTCCAGGCCTGTCCACACCGTTGTCCACACCTGTGGACGACCGGCGAGGACGTCCCTACAGGAACTCGGACAGCAGCTCGGTGAGCTGGCCCTTGCCCTTGGCCCCGACGATTCGCTTCTTGGCCACGCCATCCTTGAACACCACCAGCGTGGGGATGCTCATGATGTCGTAGCGGCGGGCGATCGACGGATTGTCGTCGACGTTCACCTTGGCCATGCGCAGCTTGCCGGCGTTCTCCGTGGCGATCTGCTCCAGGACCGGCGCCACCATGCGGCACGGACCGCACCACTCGGCCCAGAAGTCGACCACGACGGGCACCGCCGACGCACCCACCTCCTCGTCGAAGGTGGCATCGGTCAGTACGTCGAGCTGGGCCATGTGCGTGGTGCCTCCTGAAGGGCTGGGGACCGCGTCCCTCTCCTGTGGACAGAACACCGGTGCCCTCCCCGGCATTCCGGGCAGGTCACCAGTCGGTGGGTGTGCCGAGGATCTCGGCGTCGTGGGGCTGGGTCTCCAGCCACCGCTCGGCGTCGATGGCGGCCATGCAGCCCGACCCGGCGGCGGTGACGGCCTGGCGGTAGACGTGGTCCTGCACGTCGCCGGCGGCGAAGACGCCCTCGACGTTGGTGCGGGTGCCGTCGTGGGTGCGCAGGTAGCCGGCGTCGTCCATGTCGAGCTGGCCGACGAACAGGCTGGTGTTCGGGACGTGGCCGATGGCCACGAACAACCCGCTGACGGCCAGGGTCGACTCGTCCCCGGTCTCCACGTTCTGCACCCGGGCACCGGTGAGCATCTTGTCGCCTTCGAGTCCGATCACCACCGAATTCCACAGGAACTCGATCTTGTCGTTCTTGAACGCCCGTTCCTGCATGATCTTCGACGCTCGGAGGGTGTCGCGGCGGTGGATGACCGTCACCTTGTCGGCGAACTTGGTCAAGAAGGTGGCCTCCTCCAGGGCGGAGTCGCCCCCGCCGACGACCGCGATGTCGGCCTCCTGGAAGAAGAAGCCGTCGCAGGTGGCGCACGTCGACACGCCGTGGCCGATCAACCGCCGCTCGTCGTCGAGGCCGATCATCTTGGCCCGGGCGCCGGTGGACACGATCACCGACCGGGCCCGGTACGAGGTCGTGCCCACCTCGAGCACGAACGGGCGGGAGGAGAAGTCGACCCCGGTCACCTTCTCGGTGACGTACTCGGCCCCGAAGCGGGCGGCCTGGGCCCGGAAGTGGGCCATCAGCTCGGGCCCCTGGATGCCGTCGACGAAGCCGGGATAGTTCTCCACGTCGGTCGTCAGCATCAGCTGGCCACCTGGCTGGTCGCCGGTGGAAGACAGCTCGCCCTCGATGACCAGCGGCCGCAGGTTGGCCCGGGCGGTGTAGATGGCGGCGGTGAGGCCGGCCGGACCGGACCCCACGATGACCACGTCACGTATGTCGCTCACGAACCCGTCCCAGTTCTCACGTCTCGACCGTCTTGATCGTCCTCTTGGACCACAGGAACAAGCCGGCGAGCACGAATATTGCACCGAGCACCATGTAGGGGATCCACACGCCTCGGGGGATGTAGACGTCGAGGAGGCGGATGCCGGCGATGACCAGCAGGATGAGCGCCATCACCCCCATCACCGCGGCCAACAGTCCGTAGACCACGACCCGGGCCACGCCGACCAGGCGGTCGGACGTCTTCGACCGGATGGTGTCGACCAGCTGGTCGATTCGGTCGGCGGTGTCGGCCGCCCAGTCCTGCTCCGGCACTGTCGTCCTCTCCGGTGTGGCGCAGCCTCGTCCGCCGTTCGCCTGCAGCCTAGCCTTGACCGATGCGTCGATTGCTCGCCGGGGCCGCCGCCGCCGCCGTCGCCGCCGCCGGGGCGCTGGTCCTGGGGGAGTACGCCTTCGACGGTGTCGCCGTCGTCCTGGCCGCGGCCCTGCTCGGCCTGTTCGTGGCCGAGGCCGCCCTGGCCGTCGCCCGGGAGCGCAACCGGCCCCTGGCCCTGGCCGTCGGGGCCGTCACCGCCATCGGACTGCTGTGGGCGGGATGGATCGCCACCGGCCATCGCCTGGGTACGGTTCGAGGTGCGGGATGGGCGGCCGTCGCGCTGGGAGCGGTCACGGCCACGCTCAGGGCACTGCCGTGGAGAACACCAGACCGCAGCCGTCCGACGTCAGCACCAGCAGAGTGACCGGCGCGGCCCCGAACCCGAGCACGGTCACCGGCCGCCCGTCCCGGCGACCCTCGGCCACGTAGACCAGCGTCCCGAGGTGGGGGTCGACGGCCCGAGCCTCGGCCTCGCACCGGGCCGGGGCCGCGACCGCGGGCGGGGCCGCCCCCGCATCGGCGGCCGGTGGCGACGC
>JALYGL010000059.1 GCA_030777125.1 Actinomycetota bacterium | reverse complement strand
GCTGGGGCCTGGGCGGCCGGTGCAGCGACGACCGGCAGCTCGACGACGGGGGGAACGTGGGCGTCGATGTCGGCATCGGCGTCGGCCGACGGGGCCGCCTCCCGCCCGACCTGGGGCTGGACCATGGGCGACGATTGCGGCGGCGCCGGGTAGGCGGGCGCCCGGGCCAACGCCTCCTCGACGGCCTCGCCGACCAGCCGGGGCAACCGATCGGCCAACTCGTCGCGGAAGCTGCGCAGTCTCAGCGTCTCCTCCCGCAGCTCGGCGGTGCAGCTCTCGACGTCGTTGAGGGCGGCCTTGAGCTCGGGCTGGATGACCTCGTCGACCATGGCCGGCACCCGGTCGTCGATCGCCTGGCGGACGTGTGGCCGGACGGCGTCGGCCACCAGCTCGGGCAGCTTCCCGGTCAGGGAGTCCTCCAGACCGGCCAGGCGGGCAGCTTCGCCGCGGAGCTCGGCGGCCCGGGTCTCGAGCTGGGCCAGGGTCTCGTCGAGGTCGTCGGCGCGGCTGCCGGCCATCTCGCGGACCACGGCCTGGTTCTGGGCGACGCTCCCGGCCAGCGTCTGGAGCTGCGAGCGCAGGCCGTCGAACTCGTCCTGCATCCACGCCAGCACCCGCATGCCGGTCTCGTGGGCCCGGGCCGCGTCGGGCCGGGGCTGCGGCTGCGTCGTCGGACGCACCTGGGCCACGTTGGCTCCCGGAGGGTCGACCGCCTGCTGAGCCCCGCCGGCGGCGTTCTCGAACTGGCGCGGACCTCGGCCCCACACGTCGCGGCAGCCGCCGAAGCGGCCTTCGCAGACGGTGCGGCAGACCGAACAGGAACACGCCGTCTCTCCCGCCAGCATCGGGTGATCGCAGCCCCTGACGATCTGGCAGCCGAACTCGTGGCACCAGCCCATGGCCAGGACATGTTAGGCCGAAGGCGCCGCGTCACCGGCGGGACCCCTGTACGGTCCCCGGGAATGGCTGCGGCCGGGCCCGAGCGGCCCTCTGCGCACGGAGCGCCGGCCCTGGCCCGCCGGGTGCCGCTGGCCCACCTGCCCACACCGCTCGAGCCGCTCGACCGTCTGGGTCGCCACCTCGGCCTGGCGCCGGGCCGACTGTGGGCCAAGCGGGACGACCTCACCGGCCTGGCCGGTGGTGGCAACAAGGCCCGCAAGCTCGAGTTCCTGTGCGCTGACGCCCTCGACAGGGGCTGCGACACCCTGGTGACGGGTGGCGGCCTCCAGAGCAACCACGTCCGCATGACCGCGGCCGCGGCCAACCGCCTGGGCCTCGGGTGCCTCGTCGTCCTGGCCGGGACCCGACCCGACGTCCCGGCCGGGAACGTGGTCCTGGACGAGCTGCTGGGGGCCGACATCGTGTGGGCGGCCCAGGAATCGGCGGCCATGGACTACGACGCGGTGGAGGCTGCCATCGTGGCCGAGTGTCATCGCCTGGCGGCTGGCGGGAGGCGGCCCTACGGGATGCCGATCGGCGGGGCCAGCGCGGTGGGCGCCCTCGGGTACGTGACCGCCGCCCTCGAGCTGGCCGACCAGACGGCCCGGCAGGCGGGCGGTCTGGCGCTGGTCGTGACCGCGGACGGCTCCGGGGGCACCCACGCCGGCCTGGCGGTGGGGCTCGGCGACCACGCCTTGGTGCTCGGTGTCGACGTGGGGGCCCGGACCGACCTCGAAGTAGAGGTGCCGGCCAAGGCCGTGGAGACGGCGGCCCTCGCCGGGCTCGGCCCTCCGGCGGGCACGGTGCAGCTCGACTCGCGCCATACCGGGCCCTACTACGGGTCGCTCACCGACGACTGCCGCGAGGCGCTCGACCTGGCCGCCCGCCTCGAGGGGCTGGTGCTGGACCCCGTCTACACGGGCAAGGCCATGGCCGGCCTGGTGGCGGCGTGCCGGCGGGGCGACGTGCCCGACGGGCCGGTGGTGTTCCTGCACACCGGTGGGCTGCCGGCCCTCTTCGCCGAGGGGGCCCCCGCCTGGGTCCGCGGGGGAGGGCCGCTCGGGCCTCGCAGTGAGCGGGCCGCTCGGGCCCTGTCAGACTGAGGGCATGTTCCCCAGCTTCGAGTCGGCGGAGCGGTCACCCGGGATCGTGGCCGCCGCCGCGGCGGCGCTGATCTGCTTCCTGGCCGGCGTGATCACGGTCGTCGTGCGGTCCACGGGCGACGACGGCGGTCCGCGGCTCACCGGGGCCACCGGCAAGATCGCGTTCGCGAGCACCCGCGACGGCAACCTGGAGATCTACACCATGGGCCCCGACGGCAGCGGCCAGACCCGCCTGAGCCGCAACGACTTCGCCGACTCGTCGCCGGCGTGGTCCCCGGACGGGTCCAGGCTGGCCTTCGAGAGCAACCGTGACGGGAACACCGAGATCTATTCCATGGACGCCGCCGGTGGCGACCAGCGGCGCCTCACCGACAACGGCGCCGAGGACCTGTTCCCCGAGTGGTCGCCGGACGGCACCCGGATCGCGTTCACCAGCAGCCGGGACGGCAACTTCGAGATCTACGTGATGAACGCCGACGGCGGCGACGTCCGGCGGCTGACGTCCGTGGCCGAGGCCGACTTCGCCCCGTCGTGGTCCCGCGATGGCTCCCGCATCGTGTTCCAGAGCTCACGGGAGGCCAACACCGACATCTACTCCATGGACGTCTCCGGGGGTGACGTCCGCCGGCTCACCCAGGACCCCGGTGAGGACCAGCTGCCGGTGTTCTCCCCGGACGGCCAGAAAGTGGCGTTCCAGAGCGCGCGCGACGAGAACTTCGAGATCTACGTGATGAACGCGGACGGCAGCGGGCAGGCCCGCGTGACCGACGACGGCGCCGCCGACTACGCCGCGTCGTGGTCGCCCGACGGCGCCCTGATCGCCTTCCAGAGCAACCGGCGCGGCGGGACGCGGATCTGGGTGACGACGCCCACGGGGGCGTCACCGTCCCGCCTGACCGACGGCGGCGGCGACGGCGACGACTACGTGCCCGACTGGCAACGGGCGGCGTAGGTCCTCCGCTTTGAGGTTCGACGGTCCCCGGCCGTACTGTCAGGGCAGATGACGACCGCAGTGGCCCGCCAGACGCTGTCCGCCTACCTGGCGCTGACCAAGCCGCGGATCATCGAGCTCCTCCTCGTCACCACGGTCCCGACCATGGTCGTGGCCCACGGCGGGATGCCCTCGCTCTGGCTGGTGGTGGCCACCCTCGTCGGAGGTGCCCTGGCCGCCGGCGGCGCCAACGCCACCAACATGTACGTCGACCGCGACATCGACAGTGTCATGGAGCGCACCAAGCGCCGGCCACTCGTCACCGGTGCGGTCACGCCGCGCCACGCCCTGATCTTCGCCTTGGCCCTGGAAGCGGTGGCCGCGGTGTGGCTGTGGGTGGTCGTCAACCCGCTGAGTGCCATGCTGGCCCTGGGCGCCACCCTCTTCTACGTCTTCGTCTACACGTTGTGGCTGAAGCGGACGTCGAGACAGAACATCGTCATCGGGGGGGCGGCCGGGGCGGTGCCGGTGCTGGTCGGGTGGGCGGCGGTGACGGGCACGATCGAGGCCGCCGCGCTCGTGCTGTTCGCCATCATCTTCCTGTGGACCCCGCCGCACTTCTGGGCGCTGGCCATCCGCTACCGCGCCGACTACGAGGCGGCCGACGTCCCCATGCTCCCGGTGGTGGCCAGCTTCGACGCCACCGCCCGCCAGATCATCGCCTACACCGTGGGCCTGTGGGCGGTGAGCCTGGTGTTCCACCCGTTGGCCGACATGGGCCCCATCTACCTGATCGCCGCCGTCGTCCTCGGCGGGGTGTTCACCTGGCACGCGGTGGCGCTGGCCCGCAGCGGCACCTACGAGCGGGCCATGCGTCTGTTCAAGTACTCGATCACCTACATCACCCTGCTGTTCGGGGCCATGGCCGTCGACCAGCTGGCCCGCTAGCGCCTGCCGCCCTCAGGCCTCGGCCACCGCGTTGTGGCGCTCCTCGTGGTGGGCCCAGGCGTTGGCCACGAACAGAACCGACACCAGCAGGAGCAGGTCCCCGGCCATCCACATGATCCCCCCGGCTGTGCGCTGGTCGGCCAACGGCGTCGGGCCCCACGCCCTGGCCACCTCTGCGTAGCTCCGGTAGAGGACGTCGCCGGTCGAGAAGATGGCCAGGGCGAGGAAGGTGTTCTGGGGCATGGCCACGGCCAGGTAGAGCAGGCGCAGCGGGTGGGACATCGGCCGCCTTCCGGCCAGACCGGTCCCGACGACGGGCGCCCAGAAGAGCAGGGCGGTGCCGAGGAACAGGGCATGTTCGGCGGCGTGGGCGGCCGGGTGTCGGAGGGCCACGTCGAACAGGCCCGAGAAGTGGATGGCCCACCCGGCGGCGGCGAACACCACCCAGGCCACCAACGGGTGGCCGGCCACACGGGCCGCCGTCCCCCAGCGCAGGGTCCGGCCGCCGGACAGGACGGTGAGCGGCCGGCCGAGGGCCAGCAACGGTGCGGCCACCAGCGTCAGCACCAGGTGCTGGACCATGTGGACCGACAGGAGAGCCTCGGCGTAGGTGGCCAGCGGCGACAGCAGGGCCACGCCGACCGCCGCCAACCCGGCGAAGAAGGCGGCACGACACCCCGGTTCCACTGTGACGGTGCGGGACCCCTGGCGGTAGGCCAGGGCCGCGACCACCAGGACGGCCACGACCGGCGCCTCGAAGTGCCAGGCCCCGAGCACGTCGGGCAGACGGGGTGCGGCGAGGCCGGGCACGACCCCATGGTGGCCCACGGAGGACTGCGCCTACGGCGAGGAGCCGGGTTGGGGCCCCGGCGGGGTTCCGAATCCACCGCGCCGGGCGGGGTTGGGGCCCCGCCTACGGCGAGGAGCCGGGTTGGGGCCCCGGCGGGGTTCTGAATAGAGTGCGCCTGACATGGCCATGACGGAGACCAGGCCCGACTCGCAGACCGGCACGCCGGCCGAGCCTGCCGTCTTCGACGGCGGCTGGACCGGGGGCACCGACCACAAGGCCGTGGGCAAGCTGTACATCGTCGCCGCCCTGGTGTTCCTGGTCGCCGGCGGCGTCCTGGCCCTGGTCATGCGGGCCCAGCTGGCCACGCCCGACGCCGACATCGTCGGCCGCACCACCTACCGCCAGCTCTTCACCATGCACGGCGTGACCATGGTGTTCCTGTTCCTGCTGCCGATCTGGCTGGGCCTGGCCACCGCCATCGTGCCCCTCCAGCTGGGCGCCACCCGGATGGCGTTCCCCCGGGCCCACGCCCTGTCGTTCTGGCTGTTCCTGGGCGGGGCGGTCATGGTGGTGGCCGCCCCGGTCGTCTCCGACGTCTTCAGCGGTTGGACGCTCAGCGACCCCATCCCCGAACGCCTGGGGCTGCGGGGTGACGGCCCCGACCTCCTGATCCTCGGCATGGGGCTGGTGGCGGTGGCCGGCGTGGTGGCGTCGGTGAACCTCATCTCCACCATCCTGTCGTTGCGGGTGGAGGGCCTGACCCTCCGCCGGGTCCCGCCCTTCACCTGGTCGGTGCTGGTGTCGAGCAGCGTGCTGATGCTCGCCCTCCCGGTGCTCGTCGCCGCCCTGACCATGCTGTTCGTCGACCGCCACTACGCCGGTCACGTGTTCGACGGCTGGACCGGCAGCCGGGGCGGGAACCCGCTGATGTGGCCGCGCATGTTCTGGTTCGCGGCCTACCCGACCCTGTGGGCGCTGCTCCTGCCCGGCCTCGGCGTCATCACCGAGATCGTCCCCGTGTTCGCCCGCCGCCGGCTGGCCGACCACAGGCGGGCGATCGCCGCCCTGGGCGCGGTGGGCGTCCTCGCCTTCGCCGGGTGGGGCAGCGAGGTGCGCACCCTGTCCCGGGCCCGGCCCCTCTTCGCCCTGGGCGCCCTGGCCGTCCTCGTCCCGGTGGCGTCCCTGCTGATGAACTGGTTGCTCACCCTGCGGCACGCTCGCCACGACCCCGGCGCCCGCCAGCGGATGCGCCGCACGCCCATGCTGCACGCCGTGGGGTTCTTCTCGGTGCTGATCGTGGGTCTTGGCGGGGGCGTCGTCTCGGCTCTCGACGCCGGCCGTCGCTCCCACAGCAACTACTGGTCCGTGGCGGAGCAGCACACCCTGTTCTTCGGCGCCGCGACCGTCGGGGCCGTCGCCGCGCTGTACTACTGGGCCCCCAAGCTCTGGGGCCGCCACCTGTCGGAGGGCCTGGGTTTCCTGCAGTTCGTCGCCCTGGTGGGCGGCCTGCACCTGACCTTCCTGCCCATGTACGTCCTTGGGCTGCAGGACATGGGTGTGCACATCCCGGTTCTGGACCCCGACGAGGACTGGGAGCTGGCCAACCTGGTGGCGTCCGCCGGGGCGGGGGTCGTCGGGGTGGCCCTGCTGCTGCTCGTCGCCAACCTGGCCGGCAGCCTGGTCGCCGGGCGCGGGGCGCGGGCCGACGCCGATCCCTGGGAGGGCCACACCCTGGAGTGGGCGACGTCGTCCCCGCCCCCACTGCACAACTTCGACGACCTGCCGGTGGTGCGGTCCGAGGTGCCCCTGCTCGACCGGCACGCCGTGTCCATGTCCGACGAGGAAGGCTGATGGCCACCGTCTCCGCCACCACCGGCACCGAAGCCGCCGCCACCGGCGACGACCAGCTGGCGCTGCCCTCGGCCGAGCGGGTGGCACCGGCCTCGGCCCGGCCGGACACGCCCACCACGTCGCTCGGCACGCTGCTGATGATCGCCGCCGACGCCATGGTGCTGGCCGGCATCGTGGCCGCCTACTTCGGCGTCAAGGACGGGTCGTCGGCGTGGCCGCCGAGAGGCGTGTCGGTCGGCACCTACATCCCCACGATGGTCACCATCACCGCGGTCATGGCCTCCTTCTCGGTCCAGTGGGGGCTGTACGCCACCCGCCGCAACGACCAGCGCAACGCCACCATCGCCATGGTCATGACCGTCTTCTTCGGGGTCGCCATGGCCAACGCCGAGTGGCTGGCCTTCACCCGGGCCGGGTTCGGGGTCTCGGCCCACGCCTACGGCACCTTCTACTACCTGTTGATCGGGTACCACCTGGTCCACGTGCTGGCGGCCACGTTGCTGCTCATGCTGGTGGCCGGTCGGGCCCTGGCCGGGCACTTCAGCCGCGACCGTCACGAGCCGGCGCGGGCCGTCACCATCTTCTTCCACTACACCAACGCCGTCTGGTTCGTGGTCGTCACCGTCCTGCACCTCCTCAGCAAGAACCACGGGTAGGCGCGGCCGTGTTCACGCAGGCATCCAAGGTCTTCCTGCCGCTCTCGGCGATGACCCTGTTCCTCTCCCTCGCCTACCAGATCATGACGGGTGACGTCCTCGGCAGCATCCTGCTCCTCCTCGTCGGGCTGGTCGCCGCCTACCTCAGCGTGGCTGTCGCCACCGCCCGCCACCTCGACGCCCCCGAGCCGGTGGTGGCCACCGCGGAGGCCCCCGCCGACGCCCTCCCCGGCATCGTCCGCTCCCCGGGTGGCGGCGCCTGGCCGCTGGCCGCGGGGGTGGCCATCACCCTGGGGGTCGCCGGCTTCGTCCTCGGCCCCCTGGCCTCGTTCGCGGCCATGGCGGTGGGCGCAGTCACCGCCGTCGGCTGGTTGGGCCGGGTGTCGGCGGAGCGTACCGGCCGCTACGCCAACCTGCTCCCGCTCGGGCTCCCCGTACTGGGGCTGTTCGCCATCGCCAGCCTCATGTTCTTCATGTCACGGATCCTGCTGGCGGTGTCGGAGCAGGGCTCGACGTGGATCGCCCTGGTGGTGGCCGTGCTCATCATGGCCGGCGGCACCGTCTTCGCCCTGCGCCCCGAGATCTCGGGGCGCACCATGGCCGTCGTACTGGCCATCGGTGGAGTGCTGATGCTGGGCGGCGGTCTGGTGGCCGCGGCCATCGGCGAGCGCACCATCGAGCACACCGTCGAGCACGACTCCGAGGGTGCCACCGAGCATGGCGGGGCTGCCCCTCCGGCGGAGATCTCGGCCAAGGACATCGCCTTCGACAAGCCGGAACTGCACCTGGCCGCCGGCTCGGACGTCAAGCTCACCCTGGTCAACGCCGACGTCGGGGTCACCCACAACCTGGCCATCTACCGCACGGAGGACTTCAGGGACCCCGTGTTCGTCGGGGAGGTGTTCCCGGGGCAGGGCACCCGCACGTACGAGTTCAAGGCTCCGGACCCCGGCACCTACTACTTCCGGTGCGACGTCCACCCCAACATGAAGGGCAAGGTGACGGTCGAGTAGTGCCCGTCGACGCCCGTCCAGGGGATTGGAAAACCGGTCGCGCAGCCGCCAGTGTAAGGACATGGTGACCACATGACGAAGGGATGGCGGAAGCGCCGCGCCCCCGTGCTGGTCGGCATGCTGCTGCTCACGCTGGCGGGCTGCGCCGAGAAGGCCCCGCAGGACTTCCTCGAGCCCCAAGGGCCGGTGGCCCGCACCATCGACAGGTTGCAGGAGCCGGTCTTCCTGGTGGCCGGGTTGGTGTTCCTGCTGGTCGAGGGGTTGATCGTGTTCGCCATGTTCAAGTTCCGCGACCGCCCCGGCCGGGCCGAGCCGGAGCAGGTGCACGGCAACACCCGCCTGGAGGTGGGGTGGACCCTTCTCCCGGCGCTCATCCTGTTCGTCATCGCCATCCCCACCATCAAGACGATCTTCGACCTCTCCAACACCGACGCCGGCGCGCTGCAGGTGAAGGTCGTCGGCCACCAGTTCTGGTGGGAGTATCAGTACGAGGACTCCGGGGTCGTCACCGCCAACGAGCTCGTCATGCCCACCGGCCGCCCGGTCGAGCTCACCCTCGAGAGCGTCGACGTCATCCACAGCTACTGGGTGCCGAAGCTGGCCGGGAAGACCGACGTCATCCCCGGGCGTACCAACCGGATGAGCTTCGAGGCCGACGAGCCCGGCACCTACCTGGGGCAGTGCACGGAGTTCTGCGGCGCCTCCCACGCCAACATGCGCAACGTGGCCGTGGCCATGACGCCGGCCGACTTCGACCGGTGGGTGGCCGACCAGCGCCGACCGGCGGCCACGCCGCCCGCCGGCAGCCCGGCCGCCGAGGGGTTGCAGGTCTTCAACGGCCGGGGCTGCACCGGCTGTCACCGGGTGGAGGGTGTCTCCGAGGGCAACATCGGGCCCAACCTGACGCACTTCGCCAGCCGGGGCACCTTCGCCGGCAGCATCTTCGACAACAACCCTGACGACCTGCGCACGTGGCTCCGAGACCCACAGGGAGTCAAGCCCGGCAACCTCATGCAGATCCCCGGGGCGCCGCTCAGCGGGGACGAGATCACCAAGCTCATCGCCTACCTGGAGACGCTCAACTGATGGCGATCGTCACCCAGCCCACCCCAGCGCTGCCGACGCCTCCGGACCGGGCCCTGCCGCCCGGCGCCGGGCCCGAGGCCCCCGTCCGGTTCTTCCGGCGGCCCACCGGCTACACCGGCGGGATGTGGGGCTGGCTCACCACGGTCGACCACAAGAGGATCGGGATCCTCTACGGGGTCACGTCGTTCATCTTCTTCCTCATCGGTGGGATCGAGGCTCTTCTCCTACGAGTGCAGCTGGGGTCGCCCGACAACACCTTCCTCAGCGCCGAGGCATACAACCAGGTCTTCACCATGCACGGCACCACCATGGTCTTCCTGGTGATCATGCCTATGTCGGCCGCCTTCGCCAACTACCTCATGCCCCTCATGATCGGGGCGCGCGACGTCGCCTTCCCCCGTCTGAACGCGTACAGCTACTGGGTGTTCCTGGTCGGCGGGTTGTTCATGTACTCCAGCTTCTTCCTGGGCGGGGCGCCCAACGGCGGCTGGTTCGGCTACACCCCCCTGACCCGGGAGCTGGCCGGGCACAACATCGACTTCTGGGTGTTCGGTCTCCAGATCCTCGGAATCGCGTCCCTCACCGGGGCCGTCAACCTGATCGTGACCGCCATCAACCTGCGGGCTCCGGGCATGAGCCTGATGCGCATGCCCATCTTCGTATGGATGGCGCTGGTGGCCCAGTTCCTCCTGCTGTTCGCCATGCCGGTCATCACCGTGGCCCTGGTGCTGCTCACGTTCGACCGTCAGTTCGCCACCAACTTCTTCAACGTCCAGGCCGGCGCCGACCCACTGCTGTGGCAGCACCTGTTCTGGCTCTTCGGCCATCCCGAGGTGTACATCCTCATCCTGCCGGCGATGGGCATCGTGTCGGAGATCCTGCCGGTCTTCTCCCGCAAGCCGCTCTTCGGCTACCGGGTCGTGGTGTTCTCCGGGATCGCCATCGGGTTCATGGGGTGGGGCGTGTGGGTCCACCACATGTTCTCGGTCGGCCTCGGCCCCGTCGCGACGTCGGCGTTGGCCTTGTCCACGATGTTCATCGCGGTTCCGACGGGGGTGAAGATCTTCAACTGGGTGGGCACGATGTGGGGTGGCTCGTTGAAGTTCACGACGCCAATGC